>CAKZNV010000001.1 GCA_937132085.1 uncultured Rubritalea sp.
TTCTGGGGAATCATACCGATTACAATCAAGGTGCGGTGCTGAGTTTGGCAGTGAACAAGCAGACTCAGATTTCGTTTAAGAAAATTGAGGGAGATATTTGCTACCTGCAGAGCCCTACTATTTCTAACAAGAAAGTAGAGTTCGATCTAAACGATATCAGCACTCCGCTGCCAAATGGGGATTGGAGTAATTATGTGCGAGGTGTGGTGAATGAGCTTCAAATCAAAGGCTGTAAGGTCTCTGGGTTTCAGGCATTAATCTCTTCTGATATTCCGCTCTCGGCAGGGATGAGTAGCTCTGCTGCACTAGAAATGGCCTTGGTTACTGGTCTCAATCAGCTATTCTCTCTGAAGCTCACTTCATTAGAAATAGCTCTCATAGGGCAAGCTACTGAAAATAATTATCTCAAGGCTAATACCGGACTGATGGATCAGTTCACTTCCTTAAATGGTAAACAAGAGCATCTCTTGCACAGTGAGTATCTGAATCTCACACTTAAGCACATTCCTTTGCCCTCTGAACTATCGATCGTGGTAGTCAACTCTGGGGTGAAGCATGATCTTAGCAAAGAATACAATGAACGCAGAGAGCAGTGTGAAGATGCGCATCGTTCGATACAAAAATATGACTCTAACATAAAATCACTGAGTGATCTGAGCCTATCTAAATACCATGAATTTGAAGATCTGTTAGATCCTCTGATTTATAAGAGAGGGTTACATATTGTCGAAGAGAATGATCGAGTGGCTAGAGCTTGTTCGATGCTGAATGAAAACCAACTCAGCGACTTTGGAAACTTACTATTCGAGTCACACGAGAGCTCTCGTAACAACTTCGAAAACTCCTGTTCTGAGCTCGATGAGATTATCAGCATAGCGCAAGATTTCCCACTGTGCCTAGGCGCTCGGCTAAGCGGTGGAGGTTTTGGTGGTATTACTATCCATCTGGTTAAGGATAACGATCTAGAAGCCTACATGAGCTACGTAGAGCAAGCGTATTACGAGAAGTTCGATACGCAGCCAATGATGTTCAGCTGCAAGAGTGCTCAGGGAGCATCTGTCAGCAATTATTAGTCTAGATAAACCACACCAACGATGTCTCTTAAACTTGATCAACTTGGCAAACTTCAGTCTAACATTCTACAAAGCCCTGCTCTGCAGCAACAATGCGAATCACTGGATTGGCAGGAGCTGGAGCGAGCGATAGCAGCATGTATTCATTCCAAGGAATCATTGGATGATTCTGAGCCATACGCACCTGCAAGCTTCTATCCTCTAGAGCCGAAAACCGATGGACAACAAAAGCTCTATGCTGACGCCACTGCTCTTGGTTTAGAGATACTGACTTCTGGTAAAGTTGCTATTTTCATGGTGGCTGGGGGGCAGGGTTCACGGCTAGGGTTCACAGGACCTAAAGGTATGCTGCCTGTTTCTATCGTAAAACAGAAGACGCTGTTTCAGCTATTCGCCGAGCGGATCAAGGGACTAGAGCTAAAGTATCAGACTACTCTGCCATGGTATATTATGTGCAGTCCTCTCAACAAAGAGGCGACGATCGAGTTCTTTAAGGAACAGCAATACTTTGGACTAAATCCTGATCATGTCATGTTCTTCACTCAAGGAATGATGCCTGCGACAGATTTTGAGGGTAACTTGATTCTCTCTTCTGTGGATAGCTTAGCTTTTTCACCTAATGGTCATGGAGGTGCGATAGCAGCGCTTAATCAATCAGGCGCTATCTCTGACATGCGAGAGCGTGGAATTGATCACCTTTCCTTTTTCCAAGTGGATAACCCATTGAGTTCTTTAGTGGATCCTCTATTCATTGGGCTACATGCAATGCAAGATTCTGATATGTCATGTCGCTCTCTAACAAAAACTAATCCGTTTGAAAAACTCGGCAACTTTGTCTGCTCAGAAGACAGGACATTCATCATCGAATACTCAGATCTTCCAGAGAAAAAAGCATTAGAAGTGGATGAAGATGATCAGATGAAATACAAGGCAGGTAGCCCAGGGATTTATTTGTTCCGACGAGATTTCATTGAGCAATTTGCACATTCTACTTTAGAGCTACCTTACCACAGGGCTGAGAAAAAGGTTCCTTGCTTAGATGATCATAGGACTCTGGTTATTCCTACAGAAGTAAACGCAGTGAAGTTTGAAACCTTCATTTTCGACGCCCTGCTTCTAGCTAGAAATCCTGTTATTCTAGAGGCGAATCGCCACGAAGAGTTCTCTCCCATCAAGAATAAAACAGGTGTTGATTCATTGGAAAGTGCACAGGAAGATATGAATAAGAAAAGCCATCAATGGTTGAATGAATTAGGCATTGATCCTCCAGTGAATACACTGATAGAGTTGTCAGCAGAATCCTTTCCTACCAGAGATGAGTTGGCGCTAGCGACACTGCCAAATTTAGATGCAGAAAGTCATTATTACCTAGAGTGAGTTAGTGCAGTATTTCACTTTTTTTCAGAAACATAGTTTCTAGGAGCGATTCCAGCATAGCGTTTAAACCATCGTGAGAATTGACTCAGATGATTGAAGCCTAGGTCACTGGCTACTTCCTTGATTCGACAATGAGGAACTGCCAAAACACGTTTTGCATAGTCTAGACGGAGATCATTACGAAAGTTCGCAGGGGTTTTACCTGTATACGCTTTAAAGGAACTGGCAAAGTAACTCTTACTCATGCCGACGGTTCTTGCGAGATCATCGAGTTTTGTCGATTCATAAAGTGGTTGGCTTTCTAGGATTCGAATCGCTCTCACGACTCTTTCATCATGATTGTGTAAGAGGTCTGGGAAGATTTCATTTGCCGCAAGAGTATCGATTAATGTTTGCAACCATCCACTCAATCTCGCTTGAACTAGGATATGGTTTTTGAAGGTAGTGACATGATCTTTTGCATTCCACGCTTCAGGAGCAATACGCTTCATCACACGCACTATTTTGAGCGCTTCTGTTTCTAGTTTAGGAAAATCTTCAGCATTAAAAATACAGCTGAGGCCTTTATCTAAGATTGGTCGACCATCTGGCCATTTGGCATCGAATCCGACAGATAGAATATGGATCTCATCGCTGAGTCGTTGAACTCTCTGCGTTGGTTTCACGATCAGCCATTGACCTGGTTCTGCACGCAAGATCTGTCCATTATGTTCTACCTCGATCCAGCCTCTACGCACTAGCCATGCGGCATTGTTACTGTAGTTGTCAATGACTCTGCGCTTTCTTGCATCGTGCCGAGGATTTTTTCCTGCGTCGTTTAGATTACGCTCCTCATCGTAGGCCCAGAGCAGGTGATATGAGAGGTGAAGCCAGTCAGAATAACGTAAAGAAGCTTCATCTGTGTTTGATTTCATAAATTCACAACACCATGGAGTAGGTAGATTTGTCAACTTTATTGTCATATTTGCAAACTCAATGAAGTTGGTAAAGAGAAGATTACAAGTATCTTAAGAGCAATAGTAACCATATAGACCATGAAACTTCAGAGAATAAACATACGACATTTAAAATTCCAGAACAGAGGTTTCGCCCTAATCTCCACAATTTTAGTCATGTCCTTGCTACTACTTATTGCATTGGCGATGCTGCAGCTAGTGCCTGTGACGCTGAGAAGTAGTCAACAAGATCGAGCAAAAGCAGAGGCTGAGGCAAATGCGAGGTTGGCTCTGATGGTCGCTATTGGAGAACTTCAAGAACAGGCAGGTCCAGACCAACGTGTCACTGCCAGCGCAAATATAAAATCTGATAACACCGTTAATCCTCACTGGACGGGAGTATGGAGCACAGAAAACGGTAGTTCATTGCCTGTCTGGTTAGTGAGTGGCAATGAGCGTTTTGATACTGGTTCGCTCGCTGAGTTCAATACCTATCCTGCAGGATACCAACAGCCTAGCACTGATCCTATGGAGCAAACTACGCTATATCCACAAAACTCTGAGCAACAGAATGGCATCACCGCCTCGATGGTGAAAATTTCTAATTCAGTCAACAACTCTGGTCAGTATGCATGGGTAATCACTGATGAAGGAGTGAAGGCTAGAACAGACATCTCAGATAAATCCAAGGATTCCACTCCTTATGAAAAATCACTGCTAGCACGTAGTCCTTTAGAGCCGGGGCTATCATCGCTCGGTGGGAGTTTCACTCAGCTCAAGCCCGGTGCTGCAGGTGACTTACGAAACAAGCTCATCAGTATGGATAGCCTCAATCTGGTTACCCAAATCAAGAGTGCTGAGTCTCAATATCGACATGATCTCACCGTTGGCGGCTATGGATTGCCAGTAAACATCGTGAAAGGAGGAATGAAAGCTGACCTCTCTTCAGTCTTTGACAGCACTCCCTGGAGTGAAAAGTATCAAGAGAATATCATGGGAGCCAAAGCTAGACCTCTCCAGCTAGCGTCAGCCACCATCTATGATTTCCCTAACATTTCTGACACTAGTAAATTTCACCTCGACCCTGCGCTGACTAAAGAAGGCAGATTCAACACTGGCCCAAACTGGGGGATTCTCTACAACTACGCTCAGCTCTGGAAACAAAACCAAACAGGGACTTCTCCGATCATTAAACTCCATCCGAAAGTAGAAGGAGATCTCCGTTCAACAGAATGGGCGCCTTATCAGTCTGCTGACTCAGGTCAGTTTAAAAACGATAGACAGCACATCAACACTAGCGTTAGCCCAGTGATCTCGATGTTGCAGATAGGCACTCGCATTGTTGCTGTCGCTCAGAAAAACCCAACGACTGGCGATCTTGAATATCGTCTTCAGCTCCAAGTAAAACCACTAGTCGGAATCTGGAATCCGCATAATGTCAAAATTGCTGCCAACAGATACAATTTTGCATGGGCTGTCTATCCTTACATCCGTTTAGGAGTTTCATCTCCTACATCCAGCCAAGTCAGAGTCTGGCTTAGAGAATACTGGAAAGAAAGTGCCTTTAATAGACTAGATACCTGGTTTAATCTCACCACTCCTCAGATAACCATGGAGCCTGGAGAGTTCCGTCTCTTCTCAGTAGATTCTAATGCCAATATGTCCAAAGAGAATATTCTCAAAGAGACCTGGAGCGAAAATGGTGGGTTTATTGTCGATTTGAAATACAGTAATTTCGGAGATAATCCTCTGGCTGGAAAACCAATCATCTTACCTGCTGGCAGCAAGGTCTGGTATGAGGCCATGTATCTAGAAGACGCTCAGCACCCAGAGACTCACGAGCATTTTAAGGGCACTTACACTGATGGCGTATCTTCATCGTGGCTAGCTTTCCGCCCTAAGATCGACAGTGCTCACAACATCACACGTATTTCAAATCTCTGGCAGTCACCGAAAGAAGCTGATCGTAATAAATTGCCATACGCAATGCCAGAGCAGGTCAAGCCAGACTCATCTGAATACCATAAAGTGAGTATCGAGAGTATTGCTCAGTCACCACATCATATTGGCACTTGGAGAATGTCACTGCGCACCAGCTCAGAGGCGGAAGATAGCCAGAAGATGCGAACTTGGGTAGATAGCAACCCACGATTCGCACTTGGAAATCCGAAATGGGATGGCTCAAAAATTGCCACGACCGATGGAGGAAAGTATGAAGGCTGGAATTTCATCTCCCCATTACTTGGCGCTACCTATGACGATAGCTACGATGGAGGACCAGGCGGTAGAGGCAAAATAGCTGAGGGTCAAAACGAGGCCCCAGCCTTCCCAGAAGCTACTCTAGATAAAGGTCGCTACCGTGGATATGGTGGCTACTCAACAACCAGTGCTGGGCAGAGCAGAGTCATACTCTATGACTCACCACGTAGTCCTCTAGTTTCCCTAGGACAGTTCCAGCACGCTCAGCTTTCTCGCTACCTTTATGAGCCAGGGTTCGCCTTTGGTAACTCCTACGCCAACACGCGCATTCCACTAGATTCTACACGTAAGGATGACTTCAATGATATTAACCAGTTCACTATTTCAGATATTTCCCACACACTCAACGAAGCTATCTGGGATGATTATTTCTTTTCCACACTAGCGAAGGGATATTCAACAGCCTCTGAGTCAGGCAAGCTAGACGATCACTTTTCAATCGCAGATTTACGTTCTGGAAAGAAGCTCTTGGCCAATCCTCGTTACCAATTCATGCCAGCGGCCAAAGACACAACGCTCGCTAGCATCCATGAAAATGCTGGAGATCAAGGCATGAGAGCCATTTCATCACGAATAGGGATCAAGGGCGCATTCAACATTAACTCCACATCTAAAACCGCCTGGAAAGCGATCCTAGCGAGTATGGCTAACTTTGAACTACCAACGATGACTGTTGAAGGCACTCACAAATCTTGGGAAAAACCAGAAGGAGTGCGCTTCTCGAGATTCGGTCATCACCTTGATAAAAAAGGCTGGGAAATCGCGGACGGTTCAGCATCTCGCTCGTTCTGGACTGGCTACCGGCAGATCACAGAAGATGAACTAGATGTATTAGCAGAAGCCATTGTTAAAGAAGTTCAGCAACGTGGACCGTTCCGATCGTTTGCAGACTTTGTGAATCGTGCCCCAGATTCTGAAAATATTGAGCTACAAAGAAAAGGAGCACTTCAAGCAGCGCTAGATAGCACGCTAAATAAAGACCAAGACCTAAAAGAAATGGGCGAAATGGTGACGCAACCACTCGGCACAAATTTCTCAAATGCAAGTGAGGGCGAAAACAGCAGCGCAGGATACCCCGGGTATGTCACTCAGGCAGATTTACTTCAGTCACTAGCACCTATTCTTCAAGCTCGTTCCGACTACTTCTGCATCCGCACCAAAGGAGAGTCCCTAGATAGCAACGGCAAGGTAGTGGCCACAGCTTATTGTGAGGCCTATGTGCAGCGCACGTCATCCTACATTGACTCTGCTGATGAAGCACATGTTCCTCACAGTGAGTTAACGAGCCCGATTAATAAGAAGTTTGGCCGTCGCTTTAAAATCGTCTCATTCCGCTGGCTAAGCCCGCAAGAAATCTAACATAACAATCAATCTAACTTATGAATAAAATTACATCTTCAAAAATTTACTCACTATCAATGCTGCTGCTAGCCTGCATCATGACCGCTAGTCTTACGAGAGCAGGGGATATGATCAAGACAGAGATCGTAACACTCAGCCTAAAAGGAAAAGTGGGGCCGTATTACTACGTAGACAAAGACGGGGTAAAAGAGCTGCCTGTTTCTAGACACGGCATCGGATCACCGATTAGGTATCATGGTTCTACCACTCTCGGACTCTATCTCGACAAGCCATCATCGTCAGCTCTAAAAGATAAAAAGCATTCTCTGCCTCAACCTGACCTGCAAGTGCGACTCAGCAATAAAACAGGACGTGTGATCTTACTTTTTTCTCAAAGAATAGCCAATCAGGACAAAACGAAAACTACAACAGTTCGTCCCTTTTTTCTTTCTAACAAAACAAGCAGCAAAGGAGATTACCTCGTCTTTAATTTATCCAAACGTGATGTCTATATTTCGCTCGACAAAAAACGTAAACAGATAAAGCCAATGAAGCAGTCCATCCTCTCCTCCCCCGCTTGGAAAAAGCAAGCTGGAGACTTACAAATAGCACTCGGTCAGAAACAAAACAAGAAGATCAAATCCGTCTATAACTCAGTTTGGGGTCATCGACCAAGCCAACGTGCTATTCTATTCGTCTATGATCGTGGAGGTAAAAAAGGCGGCCTAGGGATCCGTAGATACTACGATCATCCTAGTAATGCACAGGCTTCTAGATAGTGTCTTTTGTTCACTTTATTGTTACATTTATTAATCGTAATCTGTTGCTGAAACTCATTATTATTCGCTAGAAGCATGCGAATTCAAATGACCTGTTAGGGATATTCATGATGAGTAAGCTATAAAAGTTTATGATCATACTAATGGGCACACACAAACACGATTATGAACAAACTAATTACACTAGTAGCCTCTTTCACGATGGGCCTCACTATCAATAGCCAGGCAGTCACTGTCGTTTTAGATTTTAACGATCCTGATCAAGCAGCTACTGAGAGAACCACTAAATTCGGAGACACCGTAGATACCTTTAACATTGTTCAATACGGATTTTCGAATACCACAGAAAATCGACTTACTATCACCAATAGTATTCTATCAGCCGTCAAAGCTGATTACCAATTTGACCTTGGTTCCGCTACCGGTAATGCTGCTTTGAACGGAAAGCGTCTTGATATTGACTTTGTGATAGGAGATGCAGGTATGGCTCCGTCCAATGGAGACAGTGACTATTATGTAATCCAAATTGGCTTCGGAGATGGAGCTCTCGGGGTTGCTTCATTTAGCTCTATCAGACAGGCTGACGGGTCAGCTGGCATTCACTCGGAGTCTGTTTTAGGCGCTGGGGGAGTCCGTTACAATGCTGGAGACACCATGGCTATTGGGTCCATTGTGGGATCAGTCTATACCAGTAATATTGCTGGAATCCTTAGTTCCAGTGACAGTGGTAGATTAGATAGAACAACACATGCCATTGCTGGAACTCTTTCTCATGAAATAGGTCACGCTCTATCCTTGCTACATCTTGACTACGGAGAGGACTGGACCACTGCGAACAATAGAACTCCTCTCATGGCCTCTGGTTCAACTGGTCTACCAAACTTCGAAAGAAAATTTGACCGTCAGTTTTCCCTGACAGGGACAGACTCTGAAGGGAATTCCATTAATCATGTGCAACAGCTGCAAACCGCTCTAGGAGTAGTTGATATTGCACAGGTTCCAGAGCCAAGTTCAAGTTTACTGATACTCTCAGGGCTAGGATTCTTAGCGTTTTCTCGTAGAAGATCTCAAATCTGCTAGGTGTTGATAGAGTTATTTTTGTTAACTTTATTGTCATTTTTGTTAACCGTAATCGATTGATGAAGATGGCCTCAGTTCATACCTTAATCTCAACATCTTGATAGAGATAGTTCACGGTTAGAACTATTTACCTCAACAAGAACAAAGAAAACACGAACCAAACCTAGATATGAAAAAACTAATTATTACAAACTTACTTATCGCTACAGCTATCTCAACCAATGCGGCAACGATTGCTAATTTCAACTTCAACTCTGGCACAACTTCTTCAGACACAGAGATAAACAGCACTGCAACATTCGCACCTATTCCAAATGCAGCAAATGCAGGTAGATCTGGAGACGGCAACGCTTTCATCCGCGCAACTGCCACAGGAACTGACCTAGCAGCAGCTCTCGCTGACACAGATGTGTTCACTGTTACGATCACTGCTGATGCAGGTTTTCAATTCAATCTGACTTCTATCAATTTCGATTTTGGAGGTAAATCTGATACTACTGCATACGTTACTAACGGAGTAGTCTATTCAGGCGGAGTAACACTGCATGATGAAGCTTTCTCAGTCGTCACAGGCGGTGGGACAAGTTACGACACAGGTAATTCAGACAGCCTCGCTGCTGCTTCGTTCCAAGGTGTAACGTCAGCCACCTTTACATTCGCTAATTACGACAACACAGGTGTAGCTTCTAACACCAACCGTTGGGACAATATCACCATTGAAGGTGACGTAGTAGCTGTTCCTGAGCCTAGCTCAACAGCACTACTCGGACTCGGTGGGCTTGCTCTCATTCTCCGCCGTAGAAAGTAATCGATTTTTAAAATTTCGTTTAGTTTTACAGCGGCTCCTATAGTCTAGGTGTCGCTGTTTTATTCTCAAACCATACCCATATGCAAACTACCGACTACACTGTTCTCTGTATCTACCTCGTAGGAGTCTTCTTCCTGGGAGTCTTCTTCTCTTCTAGAAACAAGTCTACGGATGACATGTTCTCAGCAAGTGGTGAGTCACCATGGTGGACGTCTGGCTTGAGCGCTTTCATGACGATGTTCTCTGCAGGCACCTTCGTGGTGTGGGGAGGCATTGCTTACAAGTATGGTGTCGTGGCAATTGTGATTAACTTATGCTACGGTATTTCCGCCATTGCTGTGGGCTACACTGTCGCAGGAAAATGGAAAAAATTAGGAGTAAAGACACCTTCTGAATTTATCCAGCTGCGTTTTGGTTCTAGAGTAGTCAGCTTCTACACCTGGTCGATGATGTTAGTGAATATCATTGGTGCTGGAGTCGCACTCTACGCTCTCTCTAACATCCTAGTGGCTCTGATGCCGATGGATAAAGCGAGTATGTTTGCTGATAGCACGGGGCATTTTTCCGTCTACTGGGCTATCGTTATAGCTGGCACCATGATCATCCTCTACACCATGCTCGGAGGTCTCTGGGCGGTGCTGATGACTGATGTGTTACAGTTCATTATTTTAAATATGGCAGTGCTCTTTGTCATTCCCTTGATCTGGTCAAATGCAGGTGGCTGGGAAGGCTTTGTGACCAATGCGCCAGAGGGCTTCTTTAATCTCACACAGACTCACAAATACACTTGGTATTTCATGGTAGGATGGGTGTTGATTCATTTCTTCAAGATCGGTGCGGAGTGGGCATTTGCTCAGCGATTCATCTGCGTCCCTAGCGCTAAAGATGCGAGGAAGTCCACTTACTTGTTTGGTGCTCTCTATCTCGTTAGCCCATTCGTCTGGTTGCTCCCTCCGATGGTTTATCGCACTATCAATCCTGATGTTGCACCGAAGGATGCTTACATTCTAGCCTGCCAATCTGTGCTGCCTCTCGGAATCTTAGGTCTCATGGTTGCTGCGATGTTCTCTGCAACAGCTAGTATGGTTAGCTCTCAGTTAAACGTATTTGCTGGCGTCTTCACGGATCAGTTTTTCAGTAAGAAAGGAACCGTAGATGAGGCGAAGAAACTCAGGTTTGGTAAAATTTGCACGATCTTACTCGGAGCGTTTCTTACTGCAGTCGCTATCGCGGTCCCTGCTCTCGGTGGAGCGGAGAAAGTGATTATCGATGTTACCAAGTTGCTAGTAGTCCCACTCTTGGCGCCTACGATATGGGGTCTAGTCAGTGGGCGAATAGGTGCTCGTGAAGTCTGGGTCACAGCAGGTATCAGCTTTATCACAGGCGCTGTGTTTAAATTCATCCTTCATAAAGAAGGCACCGTCATCGATATGTCCATCGGTGTTCTACTTCCAATACTCACTCTAACAGTGATGCAATATTTCAATAAAAAGGACTCAAAAGGTTGGAACAATGTTCAAGAACATCAACGTCAGCAAACAGAAGAATCTGACGCTAAGCCTGAGTCAAAGGCTAGCTCTCTTCCAGCATTGATCGTCTCCATCTGCTTGGCTCTCTGCTCTCTACTCATGTTTGGGCTAATTCCATTCAACCCTAGTGAAATTATGCCGGAGCTTATTGTCTTCGGTCTCGCTCTACTCAGCATCGCTGGCGCCATTTACTACTTTTACAAACGCAACTCACGCCTCTCAAACTAACATGCTAATCATCGATAATCATTCAGGAGAAAGATCTCTCAAGCACCTAGAACTCACCGCTGAACTCACCGTAGTCGGTGGTGGACTAGCTGGAACCTGCGCCGCTATACAAGCTGCTCGCGAGGGAGTAAAAGTAGTGCTTATTCAAGATAGACCCGTGCTAGGAGGCAATGCCTCTAGTGAAGTCAGACTCTGGGCACTGGGAGCTACCTCGCACATGGGAAATAATAACAGGTGGGCGAGAGAAGGCGGACTCATTGACGAGATTTGCGTCGAAAACACCTACCGAAATCCAGAGGGAAATCCTCTCATGTTTGACGTATTGTTACTGGAAAAAGTGAAGCTTGAGGAGAATATCACACTACTGCTCAATACTGCGGTCTTTGATGCTGATACTGTAGATGATGAAATCAAAAGTGTCTCAGCATTCTGTAGTCAGAATAGCACACAATACACTATCAGTTCGCCACTATTCTGTGATGCTTCTGGAGACGGAATACTGGGATTCCTCGCTGGTGCAGCATTCCGCATGGGAGCTGAATCCAAGGAAGAATTTAATGAAGGCATGGCTCCAGACGAAGGCTACGGTCATCTGCTAGGGCACTCGATTTATTTTTACAGTAAAGATACAGGTAAGCCAGTTTCTTACACCGCTCCAGCCTTTGCGCTGAAAGACCTAGGCGATATTCCTAAATACCGAAAGTTCGATGCCAAGAGCAGTGGCACCGCATTCTGGTGGATCGAATACGGTGGTCGTCTCGACACAGTCCATGCAACTGAAGACATCAAATGGGAACTATGGAAAGTAGTCTATGGAGTCTGGAATCACATCAAGAACTCAGGTGAATTCCCAGAAGCCGAGAACCTCACTCTGGAATGGGTAGGCACTGTCCCAGGGAAGAGAGAGAGCCGTCGTTTTGAGGGTGACTACATTTTAACACAGAACGACATCGTGCAGCAAAATCGTCATGATGATGCAGTCTCCTACGGTGGTTGGGCGATCGATCTTCACCCATCTGACGGAGTCTACAGTGAGCTCGATGCCTGCACTCAGTATCACAGCAAGGGAGTCTATCAGGTTCCTTATCGTTGCCTCTATAGCAAAAACATTTCTAACCTCTTTTTGGCAGGTCGTATTATTAGTTCTACGCATGTCGCCTTTGGCTCTACACGTGTCATGATCAGCTGTGCTCATAATGCCCAAGCAGTCGGATCTGCCGCCGCTGAGTGCCTGAAGAGCAATACCATGCCACGTGATGTGAATATTCTAGATCTTCAGCATCGTCTACTACGTAGTGGTCAGTATATCCCACAGTTAGACATTGCTTCTGACCCTAGTGATTTAGCCCAGCTAGCCACTATTTCAACTTCTAGCACTCAGAGTATTGAGAGCATTTCTATGAGTGATGAGCGTGTGGACTTGAATTGTCCATACGGCTTGATTTTCCCCGTTTCAAAAGGAAGACTGCCAATTCTAACAAGTTACTTCACTAGCGAGAAAGAAGCCACTGTTGAGCTACAACTACGCTCAGCTTCTAAAGCTGGTAACTACACACCTGATACAATCCTTGCTAGCCAATCACACACGATTCAGGCTGGTGAAAATGTCGCTGTTAGAGCTGACTTCGAGTATGATTGTCCGATCGATCAATACCTATTTTTCTGTATCATGCCAGTTGAAGGAGTATCTGTATCACTCTCTAATGATGTCCTCACTGGTATCACCACTGCCTATCATGGTCAGCACAAGGCTGTCGCCAAATCAGCAGTGCAAACAGTCCCTGAAGAATCAGGTGTTGAGTCATTTGAGTTCTGGCTGCCTAAGCGCCGTAAGCAAGGAAAGAATCTCGCTGTGACCTTTGAGCCAGCGCTGAATCCCTATAGTGTCGAACACTTGAAAAATAGCTATGAACGCCCTATTCACCAGAGTAATGCCTGGGTAGCAGCGGCTGATGATCAAAGCCCTAAACTAACGCTAAACTGGGAAAATCCTCAGAAGCTCAGCTCTCTAACAATTTGCCTAGATACTGATATGGATCATCCTATGGAGACTGTCCAGTGGGTGCATCCAGAGAGAATTATGCCACTCTGTGTCAGGAAATTCACGATCGCAAATGAGTCTGGAAACATTCTAACAGAAGTGTCTAACAATTACCAAACTCGTCTAACCATAGATCTTCCTATAGCAGAATATTCAACACTGCATATCAACTTCGAAAACGATGGGGACACACCACCATCAGTATTTAAAATCATCGTAAACTAACATTCACCGCATGAAAATTTCACAACTATTTAAAACCGTATTCCTCGTAGGCCTATCACATCAGACTCTACTCGCTGGCACCATCACTCAGGCTGGCGATGACGTCACGATTAAGATTGATGACAGTTCATTCAAGTATGAAATCCTTTCTAGCACAGGGAAGAAACTGCTCAAACCGTCTGCTAAACAAGGTATAACCATCAACAAGAAACCGGTAAATTCTGTTAAGAAGCACCCTTCCAAAGAGAATAATTATATCGTCAGCACCTCAGCAGGTGTCTCTGCGACTGTGCAAATGACGACCATTCCCAATGGAGTCAAAATCACAGCAAGCAGTAACACCAAAAAAGAACTAGATTTTTCCTTCAGTGCAGGTGGAATGAGCCCAGCCTATGGCCTTGCAGATCATGGTGGTTGGCTCAGCAATGCAGACATCTCTAAGTCTGGAAAAGCACATACCTTAAAAAACAATGGAGGTTCTCATCGGTTCATTTCTAGCTTTGTAGTTTTCCCTAAAGATCGAGCGGCAGGAGTGATCTTCAGTCGTAAACCGATGCGTGTATTTATCAACAAAGATACCTACAATATGGCTACTGGCAATGTCGCTAGCACCACATGCTATTACTTCTATGGAGAACTAAAGGACATCTACGCATCCTACCAGAAGGTCCGCCATGCTGAAGGCTTCGCAGATGTAGAACCAAAGGCGAAACTCTTCGAACTAGGCTGGGAAAGCTGGGACGCACTAGGCTGGCAAACTAATGAGAAATCTGTCAAAGACTACCTCAGCAAGTTCACCAAAGCTGGCTATCCTGTTCGCTGGGCTGTGACGGGATCAGGCTTCTGGAAAGAGGGAGGATCCACTACTAGCTTTGCTATTTGGGACCATAAAAAATATCGCAGTCCTCAAAGCTTCCGCAAATGGATGCATGGGAAAGACATCTCCTGGATGATCGGTCAGCGCACGAACTTCGTGGCTCTAGGAGGACCACACACACCTAAAGGTAGGCGAGATGGCAATGCCAGTATGTCGAAAATAAGTTCAGGGCCATTCACTAAAGAAGGGCTTAGCAAAGACTACTTTTATAATGGTGAAAAAACATACAGGTCTGGTATCTACCCTCTAGCGCCACTCCACATACTCGATAGCAACAAGCCTGGAGCAGCAGATTGGTATGCAAAACTTTTTGCCAAATGGAATGTAGATGGAATCAAGGAAGACACCATGGTCTCTCTATCAGACTCTACACTATTCAATAAAGCCATCGCTAAACTCTCTGACAATAAAGGGCTCATTATGGCTCGCTGTGCAGCCTACAGTAGTCCGGGAACACTCATGAGGATCAATGACACTCATGGCAATGGAGCGATGTCTCTGCGAGCTCCTGTCAACTACCTCCAATACGCAGCTAGTGGAGCACCGAATGTCTACTCAGATACTGTAGGATTCCACAGTATGGGTAAATATAGCATCAGCAACATCCGCAATGCATGGTTTCAGTCACTCACTGCTGGGATGGCAGTAGGTAAAGGACCATTCAGCTGGAAAAAAGAGCAGCAAGCGGAATTCAAAAAAGCGGTAGATTTTCATTACGCCATAGGCCCCTATCTCTACAGTGCCGCTATGGATAGCTACCAGACAGGCTACCCATACACCATGATTCCGCTACACATCGCTTACCCAGATGATGCCAATGTGTATCAGCTAGCGAGCAAGGAGAAGAGGCAGTTTCAATGGATGGTAGGTGAGTCCATTCTAGCCACACCTATCCTGCATAGCCTTCACGCTGATAAGACAAAGCACAACATCTACCTACCTGAAGGTCGCTGGATGGATTATGAGTCTGGAAAGATTTTCGAAGGACCTCTTTCTCTCGATAACTACTCCATGCCAGTCACCAAGACACCGTGTTTCATCGGAGGAAAAGGCATCATCGTGCTACGTGAAAATGAAAAGTCGCCACTAGTCGCTCAGGTTTTCCCCGTGAGCCCAGCAGGCACAGTCTACAAGTTTCATCACGCTAAAGGTAAAGCAAGCAGCACGATTCTAAACGAAGTCACCCAATGGGATTCTCATAAATTCACAGTGATTAACAAAGAGTCAAAGAAGACGATTCCTCACAAGATAAATAAGCAAACAGGCGCAATTACTTTTACCATCGCACCAGGACAAAATTACCTAGTGAAGTAAGCATAAACAACTCCATCTAATAGCCCTTAACCACTAATCAGATATGAAAGTAATGAAACTAGGGAAAAATATCGCTCTTCTTTTACTGGCTGGGCTATGTCAGAGTCACGCACAATCTAATGAGAAAAAGCCTAATATTGTGTGGATTGTAGCTGAAGATATGTCTCCCGATCTAGCATGCTACGGGAGCAAGGTTGTGAAGACGCCATACATTGATAAGCTAGCCTCGAAAGGCATGAAATTTACCCAAGCTCATGTCACCGCACCTGCCTGTTCACCTAGTAGAACGTCATTAGCCACTGGGGTATTTCAGACGACTCTAGGAGCTCACCACATGCGCTATAGTAAAGAACTTAAGCCTAAACTGCTAGAAGGTATTAGAACTCTACCAGATCTCTTGCAACAAGAAGGATACAACACAGGGAATGTCAGAAGTGTGAAAGGTCTCGGCACTGGTAAAGATGATTGGCAGTTTAAAGCACCTTCATCATGGGATGCGAAGAAGTGGGATGAATTAACAAAAAAGCAGCCATTTTTCTGCCAGATTAATTTAGGCAACACACATCGAGCATTTAGTAAATACAGTAACTCGAAAATCAAAGAATCGAACATCACACTGCCTCCATACTACCCCAATACTAGAATACTACGCGAAGACTGGGCATGCTATCTAAATGATGTCCAAAAAGTTGACTCTCAAGTAGGAAAGATACTTCAAGCAATCAAAGAAAAGGGACTGAGTGAGAATACGATCGTAGTCTTCTTATCTGATCATGGTAGACCAATGCTCCGCGGTAAAAATTGGCTCTATGACAGTGGCACTCGTATTCCACTGATCGTCTATATTCCAAAAAATCTAGATCAACCAGCGCTCTACTCAGCTTCGACGAGCTCGGAACAATTACTAAGCACTATCGACTTAGTCGCTGAGACAGCCAGCATAGCTGGTGTGAAAACTCCAGAATGGATGCAGGGTAGAACATTCTTAACTAAGGGTAGTAAAGCTAGAGAATATATTTTTACCGCCATCGACAGAGTAGGTGGCGTTGATACACGAAGCCGAGCAATTCGTTCTAAGAAATTTAAATACATCCACAACTTGAAGCGTCCAGGCTCTGTGATGTCTTGCTCTACAGCATACAGAAAATCAAATCACCCAGCGTATCATGTGCTTAATCTACTCGATCAAAAGGGAGAGTTAAATGCTCTGCAAAAACAGCTAGTTACACGTATGCCTGCAGAAGAGCTCTATGACCTAGTGAATGACCCGTTTGAGACGAATAATCTCATCGGAAAGGACGATTATAAGCAGGTCTACAATGAGCTGCAAGGCGAGTTGCAGAAGTGGCTAAAAACTAGTAAGGACAAAGGATTAAGCGAAGATAGTAGACAGCTCAAACAACATTTTATAAACTATAAAAAATCGACTGATAAGCTAAAGAAGGCAGCGGTCGAACATATGGAGAATAAGGTCAAAAAATCTCTAGAATCTCGTAAATAACGAAATATGAAATACCTTATATGCCTCATTTTTTTCATCATGCAGTCATTGGTTCAAGCTGATGATAGCAAGCTTCTGCGCACATTGATTCAAGGGCTAGAAGGTGAAGCATATGAGGTTCGAGCTAAAGCACATCAGGATGTTCTAAACTGGGCTTATACGAATAAGTCTATTGCAAGCGAACGGCTGTTGGCTGAGATTCAGCAAACAGATTCACCAGAAGTCAGGGTTCGGTTGCAGGACATCGTCAGTGAAATTAATAAAAAGCCAATCGGGCTCGGCAGCATGCAGGTAGAATTTGCTACAGCCCTGACAGGTGTCAAAGTCAATAGATGCAAGCTAGGAGGAGTCGGACACCTAGCAGGACTGCAGAAAGGTGACGTGATCGAAAAAATAGACGGCAAAGTGATCAACACTCTGGGCAATACCCCAGAAAACCGATTATTCCAATTTCAGAAAATGATACTTGAAAAACGTGAAGGCAAGCGCTTGCACTTAATTGTGCGCACTGATAAACAACGACGTGTAGTCATCATCATACTAGGAAAACTGGATGAGCAGAAATTACAGAAAAAAGAAATCATTGAGCAGAAAAAGTTCAAACTAGAGCAATAAAAATAACAACTACAGATGCATAAATACATTCGATTACTTTCTCTAGCATGTTGCTGTTTACTGACAAACTGTAGCTACAATCTCACTCCGTTGATTGCGAATAAACATAAGCTTACCGCAGAGCAAGCAGAGGTTGATCATAAAAAATTAAAGCTCGAATATCAATTAGAACCACAGTTACGCTATGAAAAAGGTAAGCGGATTTACCCTATAGGTCACATGGTAGTTACTAATAAATCGGATCTTACTTTGAAGCTTTATCATTCGCATTACTCATCCGTGGCATTACTTAAGACAAAGGATGACGAGGTCTTGGCAAACATAACGACGATTGGAGAAAGCTATAAAGTTCTCGATACGAAGAAATGGTTGTTTGATGTTAGAACATACCGGCTAGACCTTCCCGCAAATACAGTTGTTAAATTGCCTTTGAAACTAGATCTCAGTCATGCACCAGAAGAGGTGATCAAAAAGGCGATACAGAATCAAAAGAGTATCACTATTGAGCTCTATCCTTGGTGTAGTTATGACATGGGTAGAACTAAGTGGCAGGGAGATAAACTCATCAATAGAACGATGATAGGCTCTACAAAGATGTTATTGAAGTAAGCAAAGAGATCTAGAAACAAGGTTTCTTAAGGATGATTTGTTATGTGAATCACAAGGTGTTGATGTGGTTTTTCATCAAATGAATGTGGGATTTGATAGTGTGAGTTGTCTGGTCGTTAGAGCTTTTTAAGCATTTAATCTGAACTCGACAATGAAGACAGGGGGTCTTTTTTGTCATAATAAACGTCCAATATATCCAAGATCAGTTTCTGATTATTGTGGATATTGTTCTTATATCACAGTTTGGGTTATTTTACGATAGCTACGACAAATACTAACTTAAAAAAATATGAAACTACACACATTTAAAAAAGCTTTAGCAATAAGTGCAGGGCTTCTAGGCCTATCAGCAATGTCATCAAATGCAGCATTGGTTACTTTTGATGGAGCAGCAGGGACAAATCTCCAACTTATCGGAGCTTATCAGCCTCTTTTAGTTAGCGACGGCCTCACAATGACATTTACCAATGTAGGAGTCTATAATGGTGGGCCAGATCATACAACAGGAGTCACAGGAGGCACTAATTGGAACACGTTCCAACAAGACGGTGGAGCAGTAGCACAAACGATTGGATTTGACGCAACTGTTCAGTTGTCATCTATGTGGCTTACCAATTTCTCAGCAGGATCATTCGAGATCACGATTACAGCTGATCTCGCAGCAGGAGGAACCTTCACAGATACCTTCACTCCTACAGCACATACTGGAAATGGTAACTATGTCTGGACAGAATACACTGGCCTAGCAGGTGTCGACATCACTAGCTTTTCACTGGATTCAGCAAACAACGTGCAGCTTGATGATTTGAATGTAGTTGTTGTTCCTGAGCCATCTTCCACAGCACTTCTCGGTCTTGGAGCACTTGCTCTTGGTCTTAGAAGAAGCCGTAAGTAATTTTTAATTACCAAATTCATACTTCTTAAAGGCCTGCTCTATAGGAGCTGGCCTTTTTTATTCATTAAAATGTAGGACATATAGACATGAAAATTTCAGCAATAAAAACTAAAACTCTAGCGCTTCTTAGTCCTATGTTATTTAGCCTATCTACGATGATGGCAAATGCTGAGCTAGTTGACTTTGATGGTATCACATCGGCTAACTTTGGAGCTATTCCTCAGACTTATCAGCCTGTAGCTGGTGTCACGATGACCTACACAGGCATCGGTCTCTATAATGGTGGACCTGATCATACCAACGGAACAACTGGAGGCACGAACTGGAATGTGTTTCAATCAGGAGGCAATGCTGGCACTCAGACAATCACTTTCAGCCAGCCTGTCCAGCTGCCATCGATGTTCTTGAGTAATTTTGTTGGAAGCGCTACTGGGATTGAGATCAGAGCGACAAGACCAGGTCTGGCGGATTTCACGGATACCTTTATCCCCACTACACATACTGGTGCTGGAAACTATGTCTGGAAAGAATACACAGGGCTAGTAGGGATCGATGTGACAAGCTTGTCGATTAGTTCGGTTGGCGATGCCGATAATGGTCAGTTGGACGATCTAACCGTGAATTATACGCCTGCTGCTCTAGTCGTGACTAGTCCGTCTGCTAGACACATTGTGCAGCGTGATGCTGGAAATACCGGTGACATTATTGTGAGTGGAACATTCACTGACAGCCCTGACCGTGTAGAAGCTAGAGCTGTTGTCATGGCTGGTGATGGTAATTCAGGAACAACTACAGCTTGGCAAACTATCGATGCTTCTCCCACTGGGTCGAGCTATAGCGGAGTGCTGGCAGATGTCCCAGCGGGTGGCTGGTATAACCTAGAAGTCAGGTCTGTTACTGGCGGCGTTGCTTCTGCTGCCACGATCATTGAAAAGATCGGTGTGGGAGATGTCTATGTCATCGCTGGTCAATCAAACTCCGCGAACTGGGGCTCCCCAGTTTACACCCCGACTGATGATAGAGTGTCAGTCAGGACCTCAGTGAGTGGCACAGCGTGGCGTCACGGCTATGACCCTATGCCTATCGCAGACGGTGGTGCTGGCTCTGTATGGTCAAGACTAGGTGACCTACTTACTACTAGAGAAAATGTGCCAATCGGCTTCATCAGTGTGGGCGTGGGTGGCACCAGAGTAGACCAATGGGTCCCAGGGACTTCGCATTACAACAATAGACTCAAGCCAGCTCTGCAGTCATTCCCTACTAACGGATTCCGCGCTGTGCTGTGGCACCAAGGAGAGTCTGACTCCATCGCCTCTACCACCAAGGCAAACTACATCACCCGGATGCAATCTATCATCACACAAAGCCGCATCGACGCCACATGGCAAGTTCCATGGATCATGGCTGAAGTTTCCTTTTACTCAACAACCACGCTGTCACAAGAGGCTCAGATATATGCCGCACAAAGAGAAATCATTGAAGCTGACTCAAATGTATTTCTTGGTCCTGTGACAGATGATTTTCATCTAGAGAATGCAGCAGGAGGGAAGCTCAGAGACAACGTGCATTTCAATGCATTAGGCCTCAGTGATCATGCAGCTCAATGGGACACAGTCCTGAGTGGAGGTGCAGCCTTGACTGTCGAGAACCCAGGCTTTGAGAAAAACACTGACCCTAGTGTCACTACAGTTTCAGACCTGGCTGACAATGGAGTCCATCTAGTCAGCTCCACTAACAATAGCTCACCAAGCGTGATTGACTGGAGAGCGCTGACAGCCTCTGGCTCATTATCTGCAGATGGCGGTGTGGGTTACTTCAACCCTGGCGATCAGTTTTACTCAGATGCAGACGACTCGATCAACGATGGAGTGATGGCAAACATGGATGGTAAGCATGCCGCCTTTCTATTTGGTGGCAGTGCTGGAAATCATTTCATCCAGACAAGGCGCACCAACCTAGTCTCAAACCATACCTACTCACTGACAGTGGCCTTGGGTGTTCGTGATGTGGGGACTGCTGTGCATAGTGATACGCTCATCGAACTATTGGCCAATGGCCAAGTGCTGGCTAGCACCACAGTCACTCAGGCAAACCTTAATAGCCTCGCCTCTGGCAGTGCTAGCGGCAAGTTCACAGACGTCACGCTGAACTACACCAGCGGTGATGATGAAAATGATGGTGAACCAATCTCTATCCGCGTCACCAAACTGAGTGGAGCATCGAATTCCTACGTGGATTTTGACAATGTCAGACTGACAGCAGCTCTTACTCGCTATGGAACATGGGAGACTACTCACTGGGGTGGCACTCAGTCCTCAGACGGGTCACCTAACAGCGACCCAGATCAAGACGGAATCACTAACCTCGAAGAGTTCGCATTTGGTAGCTCACCGACCTCTGGAGTCATCGTGAACCCAGTGATGATTTATGCTGATGATAAGATCACAGTGACACGTCGAATCGCGGCAGATGCCAACCTGACTTACCTATTCCAACGCTCTACCACCTTAGCGAATGCCACCTGGCTCCCCGTCCGCACGCCTGTGAAGGCTATTACTACGTGGGTGAGAGTCCCACTCTAACAATTAATCTATTCGGTTAGAAAGAGATGA
>CAKZNV010000002.1 GCA_937132085.1 uncultured Rubritalea sp.
ACCGCGAGAAATCAGCGGAATACCGCAGACGTCATCCACAAGTCTCTCTCACTCTGAATGAGGAGGATTACAAGTGGCTGAAAGCCTCTTCTGATATGTATGGAACCAAGAACCTTAACCAACATATCAAAGCTCTCGCTATTGAGGCCGCCAAGCTCGGACTTGGTGAACAAGTCGAACAACAAGCCTCCATCCCTAAAGAATCACTCAACGAGATTCTCTTTATCCTCCGCAACTATGCCAACAACCTTAACCAAATCGCACACCACCTTAATATTCGTGCCAAGGAAGAGCGACGACAGGTTATCGCGGGTTACGACGAGTCTGTCCGTATTCAAGACACCTGCTTCCAGATCCTCAGAAGCATGGAAATAGAAATCCGCTCCCTTACTTCCGATATTAAGTCATCATGATCCTCAAATCCCTCTCACGCAAAGGTGGCTCTGGACATTTCCGACAGCTCTACGACTACATCTCACGAGGCTCAGAAGGTGACGCCATGTGGAGCAACTTCCTCTACCCTGAGCCTGGACGAGAGCAAACAGTGCGAGAATTCGAGCGAAACTCAAACCACCTCAGAAAAACACCCAGACATAACATCGTTTACCACGAGATACTCAGTCTCAAACGACTTTCGGCAGATCAGATCGAAATGCAAATGGAGGCTCTCCGAACTCTTGGGCAAGAATACCTCAGTCAACGTGCTCCAAACCAACTAACCTTCGCAGCCATCCACACCGATCAAGCGGAGAGCATTCATCTTCATATGATGATCTCAGCAAACAACATCGACTCAAATCGACGCGTCCGTATTCCAAAATTTCAGTTCACTCAAATACAAAAAGACCTCGAAAAGCACCTTCATGAGCACTACCCAGAACTCCACGAACCTACTATCTACAACAAGCCTTGGAAAGAGAGTGAACGACACAATGATAAAGAACAACAGTTCAAAAAACGCACTCAGAGTCCCAGTAAAAAAGAACAGCTGAAAAACCTGCTCTGCGAAACCTTCAGTCGCTCACAAAATCGAGAACAAGCCGAAAAGGCACTCAATTCCTTTGGTGTAACACTTGAGCAACGAGGAAAAAATATCGTCGCAAGCCAAGGCAAGCTCAGATGTCGACTGAAGACTTTAGGGCTCGAAGATGAGTTTTCAAAACTCGAAAAGGAGGCTAACAGCTCGGAGAATATCAATCCCAATTCACGCGAAGAAGATCCTATGGAATCACTCAAACGCTACTGGAAAGAACGTGATGAGCACACCAGATCACAAGGTCGAAGCCGATGAACAGATGGAGTTTTCTAAAAATCTCTACTCCACCCTAACGAATAATTTGTCTCCATGCCCTAATTTGTTCTCGCCAGAATATCCATTACTATAGTTCTATAGATAGTAAGGGATTATTATGGAATTATTGCTCATGTTTTTGGTGCTTTGTGGCATCGTTTACGGAGTCTTCAGTGTTTTGTTTGGAGGCTCTAAGTCTTCTGCTGCACGTAAAGTGCTAGGAGACTCTGCGGGAGCAAAATCTCTCTTGCTCGGAATCTTCCGACCTAACGCTGTCACTCGTAGAAAAGGAGCAAAATTCCTCTCCGACAAGGAAATCAAGAAACAGCTCAACCCTCGTAATAGTGGACTCCTCATTGATGGCGACAAACTCCGCCTAACACCTCAAAGCTCTTTCACTCACTGCATGGTCGTAGCTCCAACAGGAGCGGGTAAATCAACTCGTTACGTCCTTCCTAACCTCCTTACTCTCGACAATTGTTCCTTCATTGTCACCGACCCTAGTGGCGAACTTCACGAAAAATCCGCAGCCGCCCTTCGAGCTAAAGGATTCGACATTTTAGTCGTGGAGCCCTCTTCTCCCTCTACCTCACTCTGCTACAACCCTCTCGCAGGGATTCAGTCATACAACGACATCACCGAAATCTCCAAGACTCTCGTCAGATCCTCTATTGAAGGTGAAATGAAAGCTGGAGATTCCTTCTGGTATGACGGAGCAGCCGACCTCATCAGCGTCCTCATACGTTGCCTTATCAGTGCTGGAGATGAATACCTCAACCTCGGAAACCTTCTTTACCTCCTCCAAAACTTCGAGGGCGATGGACGAGGGCTAGTTCACTTCCTAGAAAAACATGCCGACGAAGCAGCGTTGAACCAGTTCAAAGGTATCATCACTGGGAACTCAAATGTGGTGCAAAGTTTTGTCAGCACCGCCCTAACCTCTCTATCACTTCTCAATAACCCAGATCTCGC
>CAKZNV010000003.1 GCA_937132085.1 uncultured Rubritalea sp.
GCTACTCGGTGATTAATCTCTGAGCTAAGTAAAAATCAACAAGCCCGATTCACGCAAGTGGATCGGGCTTTTTTTATGTCATTATAAAAGGGGCGTAAAAAGCCTCTAATGTTAGCTATTTTGTAGCTGTCATTAGAGACTTATGGGAGTAATTTGCAGAATTACTAAGCTCTAGAGCGACGTAGCACTAGGCCTAATGACGCTAGTCCAAGCAGAGCTATTGATGATGGCTCAGGAACGGTGACGAAGCTAGATGTTACTGAGTTATCAGAATCATAAGAGATTCCAGATAATGCGATCACACTTCTGTCAGCAATATTAGAACCAGTAGCTACATGGAGGCCACTGAAAGTAGATAGACCATGCTGAGCTGCGGTTAGAGTGCCAGAAGCTGCTAGATCAGATTCTAAAAATCCGAATGTGCCACTAGTAGTAAGACCATCGTATTCATCTAAGGCGAGACCCCAAGTAATGCTATCATCCATGTTACGCTTGAAAGTAAGACCCATTGCCCACATGTGATTAGAGCTTCCAGCAAATGAGTGCCTGATATTAGCAGTGGCGACATCGGTAGAAGCAGTTGCTACATTTCCTGAGTTTATATTTTCGTGGAAGAAGCTAAAGTTAAGGTCAGCATTTGACCCAGTAACTGTAGTTCCTTCACTACCACTTAAGAATAGAGAGTCAGAAGCAAAAGCATTACCACTAGAAGCGGTAGTGAGTCCCACCTGTAGAACTTGGTTAAACAGACGAGTTGTGTCAACTTCTGCTCCATTTGTTCCAGGTCCTATGTTAAAGCTGCCTACTAATCCTGATATATTTAGGATATCACCTTTAGCTAGGTTAAAAGTCTGACTAGCATCGATGAGAGTTCCACTACCTGAATTCGAGGTGTTGATATTAGTGAACCCGAAGGCTCTGTCACTAGCGCCGCCTCCATATCCGTGAAAGGTGACCCCACCATCACGTGCGTCAATATCACCTTGTTCAAAGGCTGCTACTGTAGGCACTGGGTTTGGGAAAACTCCTGCATCTGGAAGCGAATAGGCAAAAACTGCGGAATGCAAAGGCAAAGAGCCCATTACTAGCGAGGTTGCGACTATAGTTAATTGTATTTTATTCATTGTTTAGTTATTTTGTGTTTGTTTTTTAAGGGGGAGATTAGGAATTTAATTACTCAACACTGTGTGAGTGATTACTCAGGTGTTGGTGGATCCCTCTAGGGCTAGAGGGAGGCCTGCAGAGGCTATCTTCAGACTAGTATTTGATATTCTCTAGATGTAAGAATGGATCTGTAGAAATGACGTATAAGAAAGCTCAGACGCTAGTGACTACAACTTCGCTAGGATTAATGTCGCCTTGTTAAAAAGCGGCGAGCGAGAGAATTGGAGTAGGTCGGACCCCGGTATTTGAAAGTGTGTAAGCGAATGTCTGTGCATTCACAGAGCTAGCGCCTAGCGACAGCGATGATGCTAGCATGGTATGTTGTATCTTGTTCATAGTTAGTAATGGTTTGATTAGCTAAGTTATGGGGGGATAAAACAGGAGGTCTGACAAAATAATCGCTTCTGTAACAGCAAGTGATTATCACACATTTACACTTAATATTCTGATTTCCTTAGAAAAGTAGAGTTCTTAAATATAAATAATATTGTTAGATGTTTTGTTTGATTGTGTCAATTTTTTTTCAATCAATTGTTTAAATAAAACGATGGGAATAGTTTAGTTTTACATCAGGTTTCACATTTTTTTCATCAGCGAATCTGGCTTTATTTACTTCGTTTTTTAATAAAAATGCCCCTGCAGGCAAACGTTATAATATCTGTTAGAGGCGTAATTATGAAGACAATGACACCATTACCTTTTCTAAGGATGAGATTTTGAAAAATGTAACTGTGATCTTTTCATCAAAGTTAATGAAGGTTGTTCACATGATCTAACCCATAGTGCAGCCTAGAAAGGCCATGGGGGAATATTGGTATCGAGAAGTAGAGTCCTGAAGCCTGATACTTGCGACTAAGAGGATTTTAACTAGAATTAAATGTGTTAGATTTTCAGCCCTGTTATCCAACTGGGCTATTACCAATCTGAATTGTGACCACGGGTATCGATGTGGGTATATTTTTGATAATCGCCGACTCCTCCAGTGAAGTGTCCAGCCTTTCTAAATTTTCTCGCTACACGTGCTACTATGGACGGTTCTATCCCTTTCAACTTCACCCTAACAGCTCTGTTAGCTAAGTGCTGAGATTGGCTTCTACCTCGGACTGCTCTGTTATATTCTTGGCTACGATAGATGCTAATGAATGTAATAGCTTTGGCTTTCATGTGAGTCGCCATCAAGTCAATGATCCTTAATGTTGGGACAATGTCTTTCCACATGCGTCTAGGAGGAATGGAATTAGAAGTTCTTCCTCGAGTTTTAAAGTGAGGATAGATCACATCATGGGGAGTGATATTTTTTAAGCCTAAATCTTGAATGAAATTAGCATAACGTAATATATCCGAGCCTTTAGCATCTACCCACGCTTGAGGTATTCCTTCCACTGGTTCGGTGCTGTAGAAGAGAGAGGTAGTATTGCTCTGAGGAGATGACTTTGGGATTCCTGCTGATAATTTAAGACTATCATTGATAGTATCTAAAGTGATACGGGAAGTCCTTTGTCTCCTCAGTATTAGAAATGTAGCAACTCCACAGGTCGACAAAGCTGCCAGTCCAAGGAAACGACGACGAGTCATCACTCTCGGCTTTTCGTTGTTTGGAGTTTCGTTCATGGATTTAAATGGTGGATCTAATATTTATCTTACCATAAGAGAATAGATGGAGTTTATTATTTCTGAAGTGAGATCTGATCATGGGGATAGAGTTTGATGTTTTGGTGCTTTGCGTCTGACAATTCATACTCATACGTTTTTCCGTTACGGATTAATTCAAACTTTGCAGGTTCTTCAGTGAGAACGTATCCAGCAGCTTCTAGTGCCTCTATTGCTGTTATTCCAGGCTTGTAGTTCATTGGGCCAGGTCTAGGCAGATCTCCTGACACCGTAATGAATTTTTGGACTTTGTGTATGCAGCCAGTTAGTTGTCGTTTTGAAACAGTCACTTTAGGGAAGTTATAG
>CAKZNV010000004.1 GCA_937132085.1 uncultured Rubritalea sp.
GCATCGATAGCGAAGCCGAGAACATCATAGCCGCAGGCTACGTTTGCTACAGTGGCTGGCGCAAATACTTTTACTTCTTTTAGAGTCGGTTTAGGTGACATAAGGGGCGTATTTTGCTAGTAAACCGTGTAAAATCAAGCAGTTTAGGTGGCATACTTTTTTACTTTCCTTACCAGAGTGATGGTGTTTTATGTTTGGCATGAGTTTAACAGCAGTAGCAGTGCGCAGTGGGGTGACTAAAATGGTCAACGGATTAGAGAGAACGGATCATTATTTCGACCTGCCGCTGGACTATTCTCAGAGTGGTGGCGAGACGATAGAGGTCTTCGCTCGTGAGCTGGCTACTAAGGGGGCGAGTAAGGATTTACCTTGGATGATTTTCTTCCAAGGTGGGCCTGGTGGTGAGAGTCCGAGACCAGCGCAGTCTGGTGGCTGGATCGGTGAGGTGCTGAAGACACATAGACTGCTTCTGCTAGATCAGCGAGGCACAGGACTGAGCAGTGAGGTCATGCCTGAGACACTGGAGAAGCGTGGAGATGCGCAGGCTCAGTTAGAGTATTTGACGAATTTTAGAGCGGACAGCATTGTTCGTGATGCGGAGTGCATGCGTCATGCGCTTATTGGTGATAAGAAGTGGAAAGGCATGGGGCAGAGCTACGGAGGATTCTGTTTGCTGACTTATTTATCGTTCTATCCAGAAGGTCTTAGTGGTGTGGTGATCACTGGTGGGGTGGCATGTATTAAGCAGAACATTAAGGACAACTATCGTCTGACTTATAAGAGAGTATTAGAGAAGAATGCTCTGTATTTTCAACGTTATCCAGAGGACGAACAGAAGGTGAAAGATGTGGTTCGCTACATTCAAGAAAACGAAGTGATGTTGCCAAGTGGTGTGCGACTAACGGATCGTAGATTCCAGCAGCTTGGTATGTTTTTCGGCGGAAGTGGCGGATTCGATGTGATGCATAATTTACTAGAAAAGGCCTTCGTGGAAGGTGTGAGTGGCAGAGTGCTTAGTGGTAAATTTATCGCAAGTGTGGAGCAGTATTCTAGCTTTGAGAATAGCCCAATCTTCTGTATTTTACATGAATCAATCTACGCTGAAGGCTATGCTACCCAGTGGGCGGCGGAGCAGTTGAGAGAAGAATTCCCAGAGTTCGATGTGAACGCAGAGAGGTTTAATTTCACTGGGGAAATGGTGTCTCCTACGATGCTAGACGATCATTATTCACTCAAGCCACTGAAGGAGGTGGCTGAACTGATCGCTGAGAAATCTGATTGGGGTAAGTTGTATAATTTAGACCAACTGGCGAAGAACGAGGTGCCAGTGTCAGCGATTTCTTACTACGATGACATGTATGTGCCGATCGAGTGGTCTGAGGAGACAGCGCAGCATGTGGGTAATTTCCGCATCTGGGCAACCAATGAATGGGAACACAATGGTATCGGAGTCGATGGACCAAGAATTCTCTCAAGATTGCTCAGCCAGCTAGACGAAACCGCTCCATTTGGCTTTAGAGGGTAAGTATTGAGTCGATTGAACTAACGAAAACAGATTATTTAATATGGTTATGAAAAGAACAAAAACACGATTCACAGGAACTCTAATTGCACTGACAGGTATGATGGGTGCTTCGGTCTCAGTCGCATCACCGGTATCTGACTGGTTTTCTAAAGATAAAGCTGATCGTGGTCCTGTTACTGAGCTAATGAAAGGTGAGAAGCTGGACACAGTAGACGCTGTGACTGAAGCGAAGAAGAAGGTCTGGCAGGCTTACAAAGAGGGAGCTATCAAACGAGGCTGGGATAAGGGAATCCCTAAGGAGCTGGGTGGGATGGAAAAGTGGGTGCAAGATAAGACTATTTCTCCGCTGAGAGCAAAAGTGGGTGATAAAGAAATGCTCTATATCATTTTAGAGAAAGGTGAAAAGCCAGAAGGTGGCTGGCCTATCTATGTCACTCTGCATGGTGGTGGAGGAAATGCCAGAGCCAAAGGCCCACACTCTTGGGGTGTGAATACCAACGAATGGTATGCTCAGATGAGTCTTACTACGAATACTTGGGAGTCTCCTGGTCTGTATATAATTCCTCGTATGGCTGATGACCGAGAGGGTCGCTGGTATTACGGATACAACCAGATTTTCATCGATCGTCTCATTCAACAAGCGATCCTCTTCCATGATGTGAATCCTGATAAAGTCTTCCTACAAGGGATTTCAGAAGGTGGCTACACTGCATTTCGTCTGGGATCTATGATGGCTGATCGCTGGGCAGGATCATGTGCTATGGCGGCAGCTGAGCCTCTGAATACATCGCCTCCAGAAAATTTACGACATGTAGCATTCCGCTGTGGAATCGGCGAAAAAGACACGATGTTTGATCGTCACATTTTGGCTCGCAACTACTTTAAAAAACTAGCTGAGTTAGCTAAGGCGCATCCCGGTGAGTATGTGAATTTCCACGATGAACAAAAGGGCCGAGGTCATGGGATTGAATATAAATCTGGGCCAACATGGGTTTCTCAGCACACTAGAAACGCAGTGCCTAAGTCAGTGACTTGGACAGTGATCAAGCAGCATGACCGTCATCGTAATCGTCTCTACTGGCTAGCGATAGATGGGAAACAAGAGGTGCTCCCATTGACGCTGAATGCGGATGCTAATAAGGAAACAAATGTCATCGAAATCTCAGCAACAATGACTAAACACAGAAAAGATCAGCCTACATTATTTGGAGTGCCAGCAAAGGGGATAGACCTCCGCATCTATCTTAGTGATACTCTAGTGGATCTGAGTAAAGAAGTGACGATCAATGTGAATGGTAATCGAAGATTCAAAGGCATGGTCACACCAAGTATGGAAGCGATCATTCTTAGCACAGCTGAACGAGGTGACCCCAAGCAAGTTTTCTCCGCTCAGGTGAAGCTAAAGCTGTAGGTTTTATCTAGGGGCTAGGGTGAAGCTGAATCCCTTTAAATTATACATTTAAAATTCATGAAAAACATCATTACCACACTCATTTCTGTAAGTATTGGTTTCACTTCAATGACTCTTATTTCTTGCAGTGAATCAAAAGAACAAACAGCTGAGGTGAAAGAACTCAGTCCTAAAGAAAAGCTATTCAATGAGAGCTTGGTGCTGATGGATGAGATGGCTGATGCGATAGAGAAGGGTGATGATAAGATAGGGATAGCATTCTCAAGCAGTTTTAAATAGAATTTAGTTATGAGATTTTTTGTTATCCTATTTCTGGCGTTACAGTCTGTGATTTACGCAGCTAGTTCGACTAAAGTGCAGTATCAGATCGTTACTGAGATTTCGGCATCGGCTGATACGGATGAGATTACTTTACGGCAGATCATTCCTGTCTCTGAGAAAGGGCAGCAGGAGGTGAAGGTTTCTTATAGTCTGCAACCGAGCCGAGTGTTCGAAGATGCTGGGATACACTATGCTGAGTGGGTGATTAGCGAGATCGATAAAGAGATGAAGCTTGTCACTACAATAGATGCTGTTCTCTACAAACAGGGGCTGCAGAGCATCAGGAAATCCAAGGTGAAGCTGAGCAAAGAAGACCGTGAGAAATACACGAGCTCAGAGAAATGGATTGAGAGTGATAATGCTTTAATTACCGAGACGCTGGCTAAAATTAGGACCTCAAAATCCGATAAAGCCAGCGCTGAAAAGATTCTCAAGTTTGTGATGAAAACGATGAAGTATTCTGGCTTTAACAGTAATGATCAGGGGGCTCTAGTATCTCTTAACAAGAAACAGGGTGACTGTAATGACTACACGGATCTGTTTATCGCTCTGTGCCGAGCTAAAGGGATTCCGTCTCGAATGGTGTCGGGAGTAAGCACCAACTGGAACGCAAATGATACGCCTAAGCATAGCCGAGCTGAGGTTTTTCTGACTGATTATGGTTGGGTCCCTGTCGATCCACTGTGGTGTGATCTAAAGACAGCTACGTTTAAGAAAGTTCCCAGTATTCTGAAGTTCACGACCAAGCGTAGTGATGAAATTCTAAGTGACTTTTATTACTGGTCATTCACCTACACAGGGCAGGAAGCCAAAGTAAAAACTACTCTTGAGTTGCTAAAGAATTCGGGTTCTAAGAAGCTGCCTAGAGTTGCTGAATATTAAGGAAACCTCTAATTTTTGGTAGCGTAGATATTGCCGGTAAATTTCAGATCTAGGATATTTCCGGCTAGGTTAAAGCTGTCGTTGAGTATCGCTCTGGGGATGTGGAGCGTAGTGACTCCATTCACTTTAGTGAGAGTGCCAGTGATGTTAATGGCTTCTGTTTTCTTGATCGTTAGGTTCACATCTCGTTGGCCGACGGCTTGCGAGAGGATGAAGCCTGAGCCTACTACATTGGCTATGCCTCCTACTTTAAATCGTGTAGATTGGAAGCTGACTCTAGAGCTTTTTGATACTAGTGCCTTATTGGGGAAGCTGTGGCGGTAAATACTAAGATTCCTAACTGGGATATCCACTGAGATGGCACCGAGGAATGGCCAGCTAAATGGCATGTGCATGGCCGTTTTATTTTTCAGCTTAACGTCTAATAAAGTCAATGTCTGTTCGCCGTTACTGGTGGTGTCTACTTGGAGTTTGATCATTCCAGATAGGCTACAAGTATCATGTGATGGCTTGGCTCCCATTGGACCAGTAGGGTTTAGCATAAGGTCAACTTTAGCACGAGATTGAGTGCTATCTACGGTCATCTGCCAGATCTCTGTTTTAGCGATGGGACTCTTTATCGTGGCAGAGCTAGTGCTAGGGGTGTGGGGAAGTAAGTTGGGTTTACTACTTATCAGCTGAGTAGGCTTTTTCTGCCATGAGCAGGATGCACAGAGGAGGATCGAGAGCATGGCTGTGATGCTGAACAGAGCTGAAGTTAGTGATGTTTTAGACACTGGTTAAGTAAGAGTGGAGAGGTTTTTAGGGTGACTTGCTGATTACTATAAACTTTTGGATTTTAGTCACAAGCTGATTATTGTAACCCAATGTAAATAATGATTTTACTGGGTGTAGGGTCTTTGAGGTAGGAATTGATGACTCTCATAAGTAACTCTGATCAGGAAGTGTTTTTCCGTCTAAAGGGTTAGTATGGAGGAGTGAAAGTAGATTTAGGCTAGTTTTAAATTAGGTTTAGGCTAAGCGAGTTAGATGTAGGTTGTGATTATTTAATGATAAATGCAAATTCATGTTAACTGTCTCATGGTAAGGTTGTTGTGTTTTATTTTAAGAGTGTCTGTGAAATATTAAATTACTGGTTCTTCACACGTGAAGCATGATCGACTCATACCTCAATCGAGCGTATAGGTAGTCTAAATCTCTGATTCCACAA
>CAKZNV010000005.1 GCA_937132085.1 uncultured Rubritalea sp.
TTTTTACAGATGGAGCAGTTTAAGCGACTTCAACCATTGTTGGCCAAGCACGGTTTGAAAGTTGATCGTGTGAATAGTGAGAAATTTCATTCCTTCAAAAACAAACAAGGCAAGGTTCAACTTTTTGGTGGTGGCATTTGGCTGTCTGTGTCCCCTATCCGCTATGGACTTGAGACTGTGAATGAGAATCAAGATTCACAGATCTACATTCAAAAACTAGTGAAGATCGATGATGTGTTTGTGGCGGAGTTTCAAATTCAAGTAGGTGATGAAGATGTTCGACTCTATGGAAAATGGTCAGCGGAGCATAAGTGCTACGTGGCTGAGGCATATCAGATTGGCTACCTAGAAAATGATCAATGGAAAGCTACTGATAAGAAGACAGGCAAAGGAAGCTTCAAGCTCAAGGGTGGCACAGATCATAAAATTCGTATTCTGCTAGGTGGTGAATACTACTCACGAGCTAGACTTAGGCTTCACGGACCGAAAGGCTATATCGATTCCGAAGGATTCAACATGTATTCAGAAACTCGATAAATAAAAAAGCCTCCAACTCTAGTTTATAGAGTGAAGGCTATTGAAAGGTTGTTTCTAATCTAAATCAACTAGCGGTTTGGCACCTCTAGGTCGTTGAGATTGATTAATGGTGTGGCTTTCTCACTGAGAGAAACTCTTGGCACTACGCCATTCCACTTCTCGATAGAGCGCAGCTTGATAATCGCTGGGTATCTTGCGAGTGCTTCACCTTTGATCGCGATCGCTTCTGCCTGGGCTTTAGCTTCTGCAGTGATCTCGTATGCCTTAGCGTCTGCGAGAGCTTTGCGCTTCTCTGCTTCTTCGATAGCGGCTAGCTTCTCTGCTTTCGCTTGAACTTGTTTCTGCTCCATCTCGGTGCTGAAACGCTTGAGCTCTTCGACCTGTCTTTCAGCTAGCTGCTTCTGACGCTTCTTGTCTTCCACACCGCTGACGATCATTCTTGGCAGCTCGAAGCCTCTGAGGAGCACTTCTTCCACTAGGATTCCTTTAGTCGAGAGGTCTTGTAGGCCTTCATAAATGACTTCCTGCATGGAGACCTGGACCTTGTCTTGGTAGAAATCTTCTGCGTTCTTGATGCCCTTTCCAGCTTCACGTAGTAGTGAGCGGAGCTTAGGCTTAAGGTGCACTGACTCTAGTGAGGCAACATCACCAGTTTCTTGGTATGCTTCCGCTGCTTTTGAGCGATCCACTCTCCATTTTACAGTCACATCTACAGCTGTCGTGAGCTGGTCCTGACTTGGCACCCCGACGTTATCGAGTGTGAGTTCCTTGTTCTTACAGTCGATCTTTTGCACCTTCTTCAGAGGATTGATAAAGTGGAATCCTTCGTTGAGCTCAATAGGATCTACTTTCCCGAATAATGATGAAACACCTACGTGACCAGCTGGAATCGTGGTGAATGGCTTAAACATGAATAAAAACACGATGATGATGAGTATAATTAATACTCTAAATCCTGTTTTCTTGGCTTTTCTTATCTGCTCGGCAGTTATTTCTACTTGATCGAATGACATGTGCGAACACTGTCAGATTTCTCCCTGTCTGCAACTCTAATCACGCAGCTATTTCACCAGTGAAATCAAAGCTAAGGATTATCAATAGTCTCAGACTAACAGACTAAGCTACCATCTTCTGAAGTAATGATAAGGTCCTTACCTCTGAAAGACTTAGATAAAGTAGAAGCCATATTGAGAATACCATTGAACTCTTCCACTGTAGCAATAATTGAGGAAGCATCTTCGTCTTCTATCCTTAGCTGGTATGGCCCCTTGTGATTGATGTCGTGAAGTTCAAAACTCTGATACTCAGCTACGTAATCTAGCTCAGAAGCATGCTCAGTGAGGAATCTCTCGAACATCAGCCTTACACTGGTGGGAGAAACCATTGGAAAACGAATTCTCTTCGATGCTGGTTCACCTAGCTTGTCTGCCTCCTTAGCGGTAGACTTCAGCTTTGGTTCGTCAGATTCTTCCGACTCTTCACTAGGGTAACGATTTACAAATTCATCAAAGCCAAAGTCGATTAGATCATCTTCGTCTGGCTCAGATTTACTAAGAAAATGATCGTCCAGATCAGCCAGTTCAGCTTCGATCTCTTCAGAAACTTCACTTTCTACATCTCCAGAGTCAGCTGTAGCTTCTTTTTCATCTACGATGTCTGCAGTGATCGCCAATTCGAATTCTAGATCCTCAGGGTAGCCACAATAAGCGATAGTGAAGGGCTTGTTAGGCTTGCCGAAATTAAAGATGACTCCATGACCATGCACATTGATATCCCACGGGTAAGATTTCTTGATAAAGACTTGAATCAGCTCTTTGAACTCAGGAATGATGACGTGGTTGATGATCCACTTCATTTCATCATGCGCAGCTGAGAGCTGCCGCGCACGCAACAGCTCCTTACTAAAAGGATGTTCTACTATAGGGTTACTCATGATCATTAGGGGATCTTTGTATTATACAAAATCTAATAATCAGTCAACCCTACATTTTGTTAGAGCCATCACCAACCAAGCCACTAATTAACTCAATCACCTACAGCGCCTCCCTCTTTTATCGGCTTCACATTTGCTATTTAGACAAAGCTCGGTAGTGTCTAGCTTCATGAAAATCACTTTCCCACCGGAACATTTCAGCGAAGCTGGGACTTTGGCATACTCACGTCAGTATGAGGCTTTGCCACGTGTCTTCCCCGTCGTGACTTACCTGTTGATGCTCTGGTGTATTGTTACGCATTATGTTGCCTACATACATGGAGCGAGTGACCCTCTACTAACTGATCAGATTCAAAACAAATTTGGTGCGATAAATTTCATCGATCCATGGGGAGACCCTAAGTGGAAATTTCTCACCACCTGCTTCATCCATGATCCAGGCATGATGCTCCACTTACTCTTCAACATGATGTGGCTGTATCAACTCGGCCCTTTGATGGAACGTGGGCTTGGTAGTATGAAATTCATCTTATTCGTAGTCGTCACCGGCTATGTCAGCTCGGCGCTTCAGACCAGTATCGAAGGCCCAGGCATTGGCCTATCAGGCGTAGTTTATGCGCTAGCTGGATTCATGTGGACTGCCTGGCCGAGATGGACAGGGTTCCTAGAAAACTTCAATGGCCGCACCGTGAAATTCATGATCTTTTGGCAACTCATCTGTTTTGCCATGGCTGCATTCGGTGACAGTAACATAGGCAATACCGCCCACGTAAGTGGCATGGGATTCGGAGCGATCATCGGCCTCTGGGCATGCTGGGGAAACAAGCGTGGAGCCAAATGGCTACTAGCCTCCGTCGCTGTCACAGCCCTAGGAATTCTAGTCAGCTTCTGGTCACCATGGAGCGAAGAATACCAAATGCTTCAAATGTCAAAACAACCGAAAGAGAATTTCGATTACTTGCAAATCTATAAAGTCCAGCAGTGGAAAATGGACAGAGAGAGTCTTGAGCTAGATCAGTAAGCTTCGAGCTACGACTTAGCGGATCCCTTAAGCAATTGTTTAGAAACAGTCACCACTATTGCAGCTGGCACCATCATCCAGAGACTATAGATACATGGAGCTATCGTCATTTCTTCATTCTGCAAAAGAGTCTGGGTAATGAGTAGAGCGATAGTTCCATTCTGAAGACCAACCTCCAGAACAATGCAAAATCTCTGCGCAAGATTGAGTTTTGCTAAATAGCTAAGCCCCACACCTAGTGCCATTCCAGCCAGATTGAGCAAGATACAAGCTGGACCAGCTATTACAGCGAAGGCATTGACCTTGCTCGCACCTAACTTGACATAAAGAGCCACAATAACGAGCACGAGAACTGCGATCGAAATCTGACGCACTACAGACTCTATCTTGGCTGCTTTAGATTTAAGAAGCTTTCTTAAGCCCATACCGATAATTACAGGGACTACAGTAATAGCTAGAAGCTTCACCACAGTTGTGCCCACAGGCAGCTGGAGAGAAGCATCGGTAAGGTCTTGCCACTCTAGACCCCAGTTCACAATAAGCGGAATAGTAAAAGGAGTGATAAAGCCAGTTACCGCTGTCAGACTAACAGAAAGCCCTACATCCCCCTTCGCTAGATAGGTGAACAGATTAGAAGTCACACCACCTGGGCAGAGTGAAATAATCAACACACCCAACGCTAATGCCCCTGACAACTGGAGCAGAGAAATAATTCCCATCGCAAGTAGAGGCAACAGAACCAACTGACACAACACACCAATAAGAAACGCTTTTGGAAAACGAGCTACACGAGTGAAATCTTTCACCTGAAGGCTCAGACCCACTCCAATCATCACAAGAATGAGAGCTACAGGGAGAGCGATACTTACTAGTTGCTGAAACATATCCACTCAGTAGATTAGCAGAAGCTATCGCTCAAGCGCAAATGCAAGACTGGAGACATTGTCACCTGCTCGCTCTGCCTAGTTTCACAAAAAAAGCACCCGACTCAATCAGTCGGATGCTTTAAAATTTGTTAAGTTATCTTACCCTAGCAACTACAGTGGTAGATCGTAACTTCTGCCAGTCACTCCATCAAACCAGTTGATGTAAGCAGCGTTCACAGTCGCCATTCCACCCGGAGTCGGGAAGTCGCCAGTGAAATACCAGTCACCACATGGACCTTTGATCGATGCGTGTAGGTTCTCGATAGTCTGGAAAATAATTTCCACTTCACCGTCCCAGTCAACGTCTTCTGGGCTAACCATGAGGCTACATTCAGCAGAGATTTCCTCTGGAGTGAATGCTCTGTAAATGTTCTTCACCTGGTTGATTCGCTCATCGGCAGGCTTCTTCAGCTCAGCCACACAGAGATCGTAAACCTCTTTCAAGAAGGCATGGTTGCCTGCTTTTTTGTGGAGTGCTATCGCAGCATTGAAGGCGATGAATTTACCTAGCTCAGACATGTCGATGCCGTAGCAGTCTGGATATCTGATCTGTGGCGCAGTAGAGCAGATCACGATCTTACGTGGATTCACTCTAGAGAGAATTTTCAGGATAGATTCTTTCAGCGTGGTGCCTCTAACAATAGAGTCATCAAGCATCACAAGAACATCGTCCTCACCCACTACATCGTAAGTGATGTCGTAAACGTGTGAAACTAGCTGTGCTCTGCCCTTTTCCTGAGAAATGAACGTGCGCATCTTGACATCTTTATGTGCTATCTTCTCGCCTTTTGGCCAGTTCTTAAGAATCACGCTATCGAGTAAATCAGCATCAAGTGTGCCTGCATCCAGAGCATCTAGCAGCTCGCTACGCACCTGCTGACGACGGTAAAGTCTGAGACCTTCCATCAATCCATAGTAAGCAGTTTCTGCTGTGTTCGGGATAAAGGAGAATACTGCTTTATCGAAATTTTCATCCATCGACTTGATCACCTGGTCTACGAGCATTGCTCCCATGGCCTTACGCTCACGGTAGATAGCGGGATCATTTCCACGTGAGAAATAGATACGCTCGAATGAACAAGGCTTGTATTCCTTAGGGTCTTCGAACTGTGAAGTAGAGATTTCACCGTGGTGATCTACTACCATTACCTGTCCTGGTGAGAGCTCGTTGACTTCCTTCTTGTCTGCTTCGAAGACTGTCATGAGAGGCACACGCTCAGAGGCGAATGCGATCACTTCGTCATCGATATAGAAATGACATGGTCTAATACCACGAGGGTCACGCATGACGAACATGTCGCCATTTCCTACTACTCCAGAGATAGCGTATCCGCCGTCCCATGGTTCAGCAGAGTCAGCGATGATCTTGTGCAGATCCATTGTCTCAGAGATCTTCTTAGGAATTTCTGTTCCTTCTTCACCTGCGTCTCTGAGCTGGTGATAGAGGTCCGTGTGAGATTCATCTAGATGGAAACCAATTTCCTCAAGAACAGTCTGTGTATCCGTGCCAAAAACTGGATGCTGGCCACGCTCGATGAGCTTCTGGTTCAGCGCTCCTGCATTGGTCATGTTGAAGTTACCCTGAACCATGAGTGTGCGTGTTGGCCAGTTTGACCTACGTAGGTATGGGTGACAAGAATTTGAGCTAAACTCACCTGATGTTCCGTAGCGAAGATGTCCCATGAGGACTTCACCACCGAAATCGTAATTCTCTTTCACAGATTCAGCAGACTTCGGATCGAGCAAATTCTTACGAGCTTGCTTGTTGAAGCCTTTGATCTCCTTATTAAAGATAGCTGCCAATGCGTCTTTCTCAGAATTTCTTCTGCGGAAGATATACGGCTGACCGAGAGGCATTTCTAGCTTCACACAGCCGATTCCAATACCATCTTGGCCACGGTTACGCTGCTTCTCCATTAAGAGGAAAAGCTTGTTGAGACCCCATAACGGCGTCCCATACTTATCGATATAATATTCCAAGGGCTTGCGTAGTCTTACTACGGCAATACCGCACTCGTGTTTCAATGGATCACTCATTTCTTAGTGGTTCTATTTAGGTGTGTAGGTGGTAGGTTTTTTGGAAAAGATAAAAGGGAAAAACAAAAGATCCCAGAGCTTTCACTGTGGGATCATCTTGTTTAAAATTTCATTTATGATGGCGACTTCTCGGAGACTCTAACGCCTTCCTCAGCGACTACCTTACCGATAACATGTCCGCCAGGACCTGCCTTCAGCACTGTGTCCACATCTTCCGGAGACACGATACAGACCCAGCCGATACCCATATTGAAGGTATGGAATTTGTCGTCAGCATCTACGAATTCGAAGAGTTTGCGCATAGGAGCATTGTCCCAATAAGGGATTTCCAGATCCGCACCGAGGCCTTGGAATAGACGCTCTAGGTTTTCTGGAAGTCCGCCACCTGTGATGTGTGCGTATGCCTTAGGAGTTACTCCGCTAGCTTTCACATCGTTAGTAACATCATGATAGAGACGCGTAGGAGCTAGTAGCGCCACGATCTCTTCTTTAGTAAATAAATCTGGATTTTGTGCTAACACACGGCGGATAAGACTCCAGCCATTAGCATGAGGACCATCAGATCCGTATCCCACTAGCACATCGCCTTCCTTAATAGTAGTCGGATCAATGAGGTCTGGCTTCTCACAGCAACCGATGCAGAAACCTGCAAGCTCGATCACGTCAGTAGGAACGATTCCTGGCATTTCAGCAGTCTCACCACCGGCAAGAATACATCCACAAGATTCTAGGTAATCACACATTCCAGCGATCAACGCAGTGATCATCGGCTTGTCTAAAGCAGCGATACCGATGTAGTCGAGGAACATAAGTGGATCACCACCAGTAGTAATGATATCGTTCACGCTCATGGCGACGAGATCCTTACCAGCGGCTCCGAATTCACCGTGCTCTAGCTGGATCTCCAGCTTAGTGCCGACTCCATCACAGCCTGTGACGATTACGGGTTCCTTGTAATCACTAAGATCAAATGCTGCAGCGAACAAACCGAATGCTCCGTGGAGCTTACGCTGTTGCTGAGTTCTTCTCACGTGTGTCCCAATATCGCCTACGAGAGCTGCTGCTTCTCGTGTGTCGACTCCAGATTCTTTATAAGTTAGCTTGCCTGACATAGTCTGTGACGGACTTGTAACACCATCCCCGCTTCTGACAAGAATAATACCTCACACCTTTCTCAAAGAAACGATTGTTACAACACTCAC
>CAKZNV010000006.1 GCA_937132085.1 uncultured Rubritalea sp.
ATGGATACTTCAGTGAAGTCACTTGAAGATGTTGAGAAATATCTACAGGTTCCAGTTCTAGCTGTAGTTCCTAGAGATGTAGGAGTTCTTCATAAGCAAGCTGGCGCTAGTCCAGATGCTGAAGCATACAGAATTCTTAGAACGAACATTGAATTTAACAGAAAGAATCCAGATGATAACGCCATTACAGTGGTATCAGGTGGAGCTGGTGAAGGTAAGTCCACTACTCTAGTGAACCTTGCTTACATCTGTGCTCAGGGTGGATATTCTACTTTGATGATTGATGCTGACTTGAGAAGACCAAGATTGCACACATTCTTCGATATCAACAACACTGTTGGTCTTACTAACTACCTAACTACTGATCTTATGCTTGAAGACGTTATTCTGCAGACTCCTGTAGATAACCTATTCTTCATGCCTTCTGGAATCCTTCCAGCAGATGCGGCGGGCATTCTTAACTCCAGAAGAATGTCTGAAATGGTTCAGGATGTGAAACAACGTTTTGACCTAGTGCTAATTGACTCTCCTCCGATCCTTGGTGTGAGTGATGCGTCAGTGCTAGCTTCTGAAGTAGATCTAACAATGATTGTTGTTCAGCACCGTAAACTTCCACGCAACATGCTCATGAGAGTGAAGCAGGCAGTTGAAAACGTAGGCGGAACAGTTCTCGGAGTGGTTCTTAACAACGTGGACGTAAGAAGTGATAGCCAGTATCAATACTACACAAGTTACTACACTTACTATGCTCCTTCAGAGCTAGACAGAGACAAGACTTCATCGAATGCTGTAGAGCCAGCTTCTACAAACAAATCTGCTGCCAGACCTGATGTTGACAGCGACGATCTATACTAACCCTAACATAAAAATTATATTATGAAAAAACTACTAATTACATTACTTATTGCGCTGATGCCTATGCTAGCTGCTGCGCAAGGAAAGATCTCCTCTGGTGATACTCTAGCGATCACGATCAAAGGAGTTCCTCAGGAAGAGCAAATCCAGATCAACGGGGCGTATCCTGTTACAAATGGTAGAATCAAGATTCCTTACATTAGCGGATACATTTCAGCTAGTGGTCAGAGTGCTGAAGCTGTATCACGTAGAATCGAAGCAGCTTATAAGGCCGCTAAGATTTATAATAACCCTACGATCTCAATTGCTGTTCAGAGTTTTCGTAAGACAGAAGCTGAGAGACACAAGGTGCAGAAATTCGTTACTTTGTCAGGTGAAGTGAGCCGACCAGGACCGCTTCCATTCCGTCCAGGGATGACGATCAGTGAAGCTGTCTTTAGTGGAGCGCCTTCTACATTTGGTGCGACCAATAGAGTTATCCTTATTCGTAATGGCAAGACCTATAAATACAATATGAAGGATACTACGCATATGTCAGTGAAGCTTTATGCTAATGATCATATCAAGGTTCCACAAAAAAATATGTGGGGTAAGTAATCTCATTGTTAATTTTACAGAGCCGGTAAGTTTATAGCTTATCGGCTTTTTTTTTTATGATGAACGATAGCAAATCTATCAGTGAATATTTAAGCTCCGGGTTTTGGGAGAGCGATGCTCCTGAGCTTTTGACTCGGCTGTCTGAGCGCGATGCTCAACATGATTTGATGTCTGCTGACTTGGATCTAGAGGGCGCTATTCTTTTTCAGACCTCAGGGAGTAGTGGTTCGCCTAAATGGGTTGTTCATACTAGAAAAAGTATTCTTTCATCAGCTCAGAGTGTGATTGATCATCTGCAGATTACCAATCGTGATAGTTGGTATCTTGCGTTACCTGTCGAGCACGTAGGTGGCTTCGGTATTATAGCGAGAGCTTACTTAGTGGGAAATAGGGTAGTGCCGCATATTGGAAAATGGGATGCGGTTAGGGCGGTAGGAGTATTGGGTGAAGAAGAAATTAGTCTTATTTCGTTGGTGCCGGCACAGGTTGCTGATCTTGTTAGCAGTCATCTAAAGTGCCCGAATTCGATCCGAGCAGTGATTGTGGGAGGCGGAGCCTTAGATAAATCATTAAAGCTTGAGGCTATTGAGTTAGGTTGGCCGATTTTGTGTAGCTATGGAATGAGCGAAACTGGCTCGCAAATTGCAACGCAAGTTGTAGTTGGTGGTGGGGTGGATTTAATTAAGCCTTGGGAGGTTAAGAATGATGTAGATGGTTTTCTTCAGGTGAAGGGAGATGGTTTGTTTAGTGGTTATTTGTCTTTGTTAGAGACTGGATGGGGATTAGTAGACCCGAAGCAAGACGGTTGGTTTTCTACTAAAGATAAAGTTGAGATTACTGACAGAGATTTGACGTTCTTAAGACGTGGTGACCGTCAGGTGAAGATCCTGGGCGAATTAATCGATCTAGATAAGCTAGAGTGCAAGCTATGTTCTGCAGTCGATAGTGAGGTCGTTCTTATCGCTAAAAAAGATCTTCGTAGAGGTGTGATTTTGATTCCAGTGATGGAGCGGAATAGCTTTGACCAAGCAAAATGGGGACAGCTTAACTTGAGTGGCCTTGAGAGATTAGAAGAGCTTTGTTTGTGCGATGGTTTTCCTAGAACTAAGATGGGGAAGCTTGATAGAATGAAGTTACGGGATTCTATTGTTTTTTTTGATAAGTAAGCGTAGAGTTTAGCCAATGACGTTAGAGCAACTAGGATGGAATGCAGACTTTGCTAAGGAATTTGAGCCTTTTGCTAAGAAAGGTTGGGAGCCTGCTAGGCTTATCCGTGATAACAAGATTACTTACGGAGCCTTATTGGAGGGTGGAGACGAGTTAGAAGTAATTACGGCTGGCAAGGTTTATCATGATTCTAAGAGTGATGCAGAGTTACCATCAGTCGGTGATTGGGTGGCGCTCGATGTGGGGAATGAAGATAAAGATACTGTGATCCGCGCTAGACTTGAGAGGCAGACTTGTTTTTCTAGGAAACTACCTGGAAAGAGTAGTGAAGAGCAGGTGATGGCGGCAAATGTCAGTGTGGTCGTATTAGTGACAGATGCGGGTGCTGATTTTAATTTAAGGAGAGTTGAGAGATACTTTATGCTAATTGAGCGTAGTAAAGCGAAGGCAGTAGTTCTAGTGAACAAGAGTGATCTATTTCCAGCTGAGCAGAATGAAGAGGCTAAAAACGAGATACAAGAGCTCAATAGTAATGCTGACGTTTATGTCACTAGTGCTGCGCAAAATCAGGGCTTAGAAGTGCTCAGAAAATATTTGGAGCCAGGAGTTAGTATCACAATAGTTGGCTCAAGTGGTGTGGGGAAATCTACACTAATTAATCAACTTCTAGGAGAGGAGTGGCAGTGGACTAATGATGTTAATGAACTCACTGGTAAAGGCCGTCATACTACGACTGCTAGGGAGCTAATAGTTCTAGATGAAGGCGGAATCTTAATTGACAACCCGGGTATTCGTGAGGTGCAGATGTGGACTGATGAGAATACTCTTAGGGAGAGCTTTGTCGATGTTGAGGCTTTGGCAGAAACTTGTAAATTCCATGACTGTAAGCATGCTTCTGATAAGGGCTGTGCAATTAGAAGCGCAGTAGAGTCTGGCGAGCTAGATGCAGCTCGCTATGAGAGCTATCTGAAGCTTGAGGATGAAATCGAGGAGCTTACACAGCGCCGTAAGAAGAGGCAGATGGTCTTGGAGAGAAGAGCTAAGCGAGATAATAGAGTGAAAGCTCGAAATCTAGCGGATCGTATTGATTACGACAAAGAGCAGAATCCAGAGAGATTTTGATATGAAGAGTTTAGCTGTCCAGAAGATCCAGCTGGAGTTGTCTCCATTGCAAGTCGCTGAAAAGCTAGCTAATGCTGATGGCTTGATATTTTTCGACAGTTCGGGGAATCTTCCTGAAAACTATAAGTCAGCTCTGTCTATTGTAGCTGCGTTTCCTGTAAAATATTTTAACGGTAATACTGATGATTTCAATAAAGCTAGGAAAGCCTTAGATGGATATGAGGTAGAGCGTGACCAAGGTGTTCCTATGGAGATTCCTGTCGGTGGTTTGTTTGGCGGTATAAAGTATGATGGGCGCTTTAGTTTTGGGCTCTATGAGGATTGTTTAGTTTATGACCATAGCTCTGAGCTATGGTATGAGGTGGGCGATCTGCAGCAATATTTTTCCGATAATGCAGAGTCACAGGTTCCTATTCAATGTGGGAGATTTGATGCCAATATTTCCAAATCACGGTATATGGAAATGGTTAACCAGGCTAAGGACTACATAACAGCTGGTGACATCTATCAGGTGAATTTGTCACAAAAATTTACCAGTAAAGTTAAGAGTGGGGATTTGTTTTGTCTCTATCTGTCGTTGAGAAATTCTGCTCCAGCTCCTATGGGTGCTTATCTTAGGTTTCCAGATGGTGTTGAGGTCTTGTCGTCGTCACCTGAGACGTTTCTGAATATTACTGGTGATTGTGTCGAGACTCGTCCGATCAAGGGGACTCGCCCACGGTTCGATGATAAGAAGGAGGACGCCGCCTCAGCTAGGGAGTTGTTAGAGTCAGATAAAGAAAGAGCTGAGCTAGTGATGATCACTGATCTTGAGCGAAACGATTTAGGTCAAGTCTGTGAGTATGGCACGGTGAAAGTAGAAGAAATGCTCAAGCTTGAAACATTGGAGCATGTCTATCATTTAGTTTCTACAGTCACAGGTAAGATAAAGAGTGAACTAGACCATTTTGATGTGGTCGATTTTTGTTTCCCCGGAGGAAGTATCACTGGTGCTCCAAAGGTGAGGGCAATGGAAATTATTAATGAGCTGGAGTCAGTTCCGCGAGGTTATTACACGGGAGCTCTAGGCTACATCGGTATCGGAGGTGTGAGTCAGTTTAGTATCATCATCAGGACATTAGTCCGAGAGGGCGATGAGATCCACTACCATGTAGGTGCTGGGATCGTGGCAGACTCGTCTGCTCTGGCTGAGTATGAAGAGACCTTACACAAAGCCAAAGGGATGTTAAAAGCCTGCGGTATTAACGCTTAATAGCGCAGGTGGTCTAAGGATTACTAAGAAAAAATGAATGTTTTGTAATCCTGCCAGTGACGTATAGCCATACCAGCTAATAAGAAAGCGACCGCTAATAGGATGAACAATATAGTAGATCCTAGGCTTGTTGTTTTTGGTGTGGCGACTGCATGTCGTGAGTTGCTTGCCGGAGTGTTGGTTGAGCCACTAGATGGAGCAGCTTTAAGCTTCTTCCTTTTTGGAGCGTCATCTTCATCCTCGTCCTCATCTTCGTCGTTATCCTCATCATCTAAATCAACAGGCTTCTTCTTCTTTTTCTTCTTAGGTTTTGCGACGACTACTTCCTCTTCTTCGTCATCATCCTCTAGATCAATTGGTTCAGCTTGTTTTTTCTTCTTTTTAGCTTTTGGGAACATCGCTTTCTGATGTGATTCAAAGTCCTCTTTCTCAAGGATTTCGATTTCTTCATCAGTCAGTTCAAAGTCAAAATTAATGTCATCACCAATTTTCACATTCATTCCATCTTCAAGATCGATGATCGAATAGCGTGCGTCTTCTAGTTTGATGCCGTTAGTAGAATTTTTGTCTTCCAGTATGAATCCACCAGGAACTCTCTTCATTACGCAATGATTTGTGGAGGCTGAGCCAGCACTTAAAATAACATCACTGTCGCTAGATCTACCTATTTTAGTAGTCTTACGATCAGTCTTTAGGCGATACGGTTGAGGAGTTTTACCCGGTTCTGAAATTGTGATTCTTGGCATATTAATTTGGTGTTACCCATGAAAGCTAATGATATTCCAAGATTATACAAAGCAAAAAGCGCTGAAAATGTGTCAAAATGTGAAAAAAATGGGCTGTTCAAGCCTTTAAAAGCGTGTAAGAAGCACTTAATGTTTGAACTACTAAAAACAGATTCTGAGACGAAAGCCAGAAGAGGACGCCTTACGACTGCTCATGGAGTCGTCGAAACGCCGATCTTTATGCCAGTCGGCACCCAGGGGACTGTGAAGACTTTACACCCTGACGAGCTTGTGGACTTGGGGTCTCAAATCATTCTAGGAAATACCTATCACCTTAACCTCAGGCCAGGACTTGATGTAATTAGAGAGTTCGGTGGACTGCATGAGTTTGCTAGCTGGGATAAGCCTATTTTAACAGACTCAGGTGGCTTCCAAGTCTGGTCACTTGCTAAATTAAACAAGATCACAGAAGAAGGTGTGAAATTCCAAAATCACCTTGATGGATCTAAAATGATGCTTTCACCTGAAGTCAGCATGGATATCCAAGCGGTGCTCGGTAGTGACATTGCGATGTTGTTCGACGAGTGTCCTCCATATCCTTGTGAGGAAAAATACGCTCTTAATTCACTCTCTCTAACCACACGCTGGGCGAAACGTTGTAAAGAATGGGTGGCAAAGCATGAGCCTAAATCAGGTAATGGTAGACAACAGCATTTCGGAATCGTTCAAGGGAGTATCTATGCAGATCTTCGTGAGCAATCAGCAAAGGAACTCGTCGACTTAGGCTTCGATGGTTATGCTGTCGGCGGAATTTCTGTCGGTGAGCCTGAGCATGAGATGATTAGAGCTATCGAGAATGCTGTGCCATTTTTGCCAGAAGATAAGCCTCGTTATGCGATGGGGCTGGGCACTCCTCCTCAGATGTTGGAAATGATCGCTCGTGGAGTAGATATGTTTGACTGTGTGATGCCTACTAGAGTAGCTCGTCACGGGTTAGCTTTCACTGATGACGGTCCTATTCACATTAAAAATAAGCAATTTGAGTTTGATAAGAGCCCTCTAACTGAGACGACTCACCCTAGTGTGGCTAGATTCTCACGAAGCTATATCCGTCACCTCTGGAGAGCGAAGGAAATGTTAGCTTTGAGATTGCTTTCTTTCCATAATCTGCATTTCTATCTCAGACTCATGGAGCGAGCGAGAGCAGCCATCGAAGACGGCACCTTCACTAGTTTCAAAGACGAATTTACAAAACGATATAACCAAAAATAATTATGATTAATACATTCAATACATTAGGCCAGGCGGCAGATCAAGGATACGGCGGACTCATCATGATGGTGCTCTTTTTCATCATCATGTGGGTAGTTCTTATCAGACCTCAGCAGAAGAGAGCAAAGGCACTCCGTGAAAAGCAAGCCAACGTTAAGAAGGGCGACAACGTAGTGACAGTCGGTGGTATGCACGGAGTAGTAAACTCAGTAAGCGAAGGCACAGTATCTGTCCGTCTTGCTGAAGGTTTATTTGTGAAGTTTGATAAGTCAGCGATCGGTTCTGTGAATAGCAGAGGTGAAGCTAAAGAGGTTGCTTCTAAGTAATTCTCCAATAGAGATTTAAATTGTAGGCAGTCTAAGAACTGTCTATAGACATCCTATGAGTGCAAAAAAGATCTATTTGATTTCAGGCGAAGTCAGTGGTGATAACCACGGAGCTGAGCTGATGCACGCCCTAAAGTCTGAGATAGACGGAGTCGTCTTCTCAGGTGCAGGTGGCCCTAAGATGAAAAAAGTAGCAGACTCAGATCTCATGCGAGACTGGGTAGAGAAGGCTGCGGTCATGGGCGTAGTGGAAGTGCTGAGGCACTACCGCTGGTTCAAGAAGCAGTTCTACTCAATGTTGGAAGAGATCAAGCAGCAGAAGCCAGATGCTCTGGTGCTGATCGACTACCCAGGCTTCAATCTTCGTATGGCAAAAGCTGTCAGAGAGACTCTCCCTATGACTAAAATCATCTATTATGTAAGTCCTCAAGTCTGGGCATGGAATAAAGGTCGTATCCCTAAAATGGCTGCCGTGTTAGATAAAATGCTATGCATTCTTCCTTTTGAAAAACCTCTTTATGAGAACTCGGGTCTAGAAACTACATTTGTTGGTCACCCTATCGTTGATGAACTTGAGGAAAATAAAGTTGAAGTCGAACGTGAGCCAAATTTAGTGGGGCTTTTCCCCGGAAGCCGAGAGCGTGAAGTAAGTAGACTATTCCCAGTGATGGTAGATGCTGCTAGACGTATGCGAAATGACAATGATTCATTGGTGTTTGAAGCTCCAGCCGCCTCGCCTACGCTTGCGGATCTAATGCGGAAGATTTTAGCTAAGAGTAAAATCAATGGCGACTATGTGAAAATCACCGATGGTGGAAGTCACAAGTTGATGCAAAGATCATCTTGCGGAGTGATCGCTAGTGGCACTGCCACGTTAGAAGCTGCTTGGTATGGATTGCCGTATTGTTTGGTTTATAAAATAGCTCTGCCTACCTATCTGCTGGGGAAAATGTTAGTGAAGATCGATCACATAGGACTAGTGAACATACTTGCTGGCAAAGAAGTAGTGGAAGAATTTATTCAGGGAGAGGCTGACCCGATCCGAATCAAAGAGTCTTTAGAGAAGTTCATCAAAGACAAAGAGCACACAGCTAAAGTAAAAGCTGAGATGGCTGAAGCAGTTTCCACACTAGGTGAAACTGGCTGTCATGCTAGAGCGGCTAAAGAAGTAGCTCTTACCTTAAATAGCTAATTACCATGACTGATTCAGTAGATTCTAGCGATAAAATGCCGAAGAAGTATGTCTGGATTTTGACGGTTTTCGTGATCGGTCTGATTGTTGGAACAGCTACGAGCACATACAATCATCTCAAGAGTGATAAAGAGAAAGACGAAGGTCTAGAGAATCAGGTTTCTCAGGATTTTGACATCAACTCTATCAAAGGGGACATGAATGTGGCCTTCAATAATCATACCTCTGATATTAGCCAACAGTTGCGTAGAATTTCGAGTGCTCTGGGGATTGACTCATATTTGTCCACTCGCGTGCTTAAAAATAGGCAAGGAAAAGTCGGTTATCTCGACATTAAAGGTGGAGAAGAAAAGAAGATCACAGTAGTTGTAGTGGAGCTAGACCAGCAAGATGTCGGAGCTAAATCGACTAAAGTAGTGCTGAGTGTAGCTGTCATCAAGTCTATGCTCGGAGAGCGTGAATTTGCTCATAGCTTAAGGTTTGTTTATGTTCCAAAGACTAAAACTGCGGCTGAGCATGCTAGAGATGTGATCGAAAGAGGTGAGACTCTCTCATCGCTCTATATTCTCAGGGCTTCTAAACTAGAGACTGATCTAGAAGGTAAAGTCATGTGGAAATCACAACAATCTGCTAGTTCTGAGAAAGCACAGATTCTGTCACACCCTGTTCTCAAGTTAGGCAAGAAAGAGATTTCTGAGAAGCATCTGGAACTAACTCTTCTGGCTGGAAGAGATTTACGTGAAATCTTGATTGAGGAATTAAAGTAAAGTTCTAGAAATTGAGTCATTTTTCGATCTGTGTCACACAAGATACTTGCATCTTTAGACCGAACAGTGCATTTTCTGGCTTCCTCCTCAGAACTATTTTACAATATTTATCATGGCACAACAGAACTACATTCCAGAAGACGCCCCATTCACTACTGAGCAACGCCAGTGGCTGAATAATCTCGTGGGAAACTTTATATCTGATCTTACTTCAGGCAAAGGTCTCGTAGGAGCTGGTGGAGCCCCGGAGATCCCTGTTACTATCTTAGTCGGATCACAGACTGGAAATTCAGAAGGCGTAGCTAAAAAGCTGTCAAAAGCGATGAGCAAACTCAACTTTGCCCCAGAAATCGTCGACATGGGTGGTTATGATAAAGCGCAGCTTTCCAAGGAGCAAAACGTTCTCATCATTACCTCTACTTACGGTGACGGTGAGCCACCAGATAGCGCAGCAGAGCTACACAGCTATCTTCTCGGTGACTCAGCTGCTAGACTAGAGAATATTAACTACTCAGTTCTTGCTCTTGGCGATACTGAGTATCCAGATTTCTGTAAGTGTGGAATCGAATTTGACGAAGCTCTTGAAAAGCTCGGCGCAACTCGTATTTTTCCACGTGTGGACTGCGATGTCGACTTTGACGATGAGTATAACACTTGGAAGAAGGGTGTGCTTGACGCACTCGGAGCCAGCTCAGTGAGCGATGCTCCTGTTGAAGACTTCTCAGATGAAGGTTTTAGCAAGAAGAACCCATTCCCAGCACCAATTTTACGTAACGAAAATCTCAATGCAGAAGGATCTCAGAGAGAAACTTATCATCTAGAGTTTTCTCTAGCTGACTCAGGTCTAGAATATGAAGTAGGTGATGCTCTTGGAGTTTACCCACGTAACCCAGAGGCTCTGGTCGACGAAATTCTATCTAATCTACCATTTAAGGCTACAGACGAAGTCCCGCTACCAGGATCAGGCGAAGCGACTCTCCGCGATGCTCTGATAAACAACTACGACATCCGTAGTATCAACAAGCGATTCCTCCAAGGTTGGCAGCAGCGTAGTGGCTCACCATACCTCAGATCACTTGTAGAAGCTGATGATAAAGCAGCATACGATGACTTCTGCTGGGGTCGTGACCTCATTGATCTCATCACTGACCACCCAGCTGATTTCTCAGATGCTGAGGAGTTTGTAGGAGTTCTTAAGAAGCTTCAGCCTAGACTTTATTCTATCTCATCTAGCCCTAATGCGCACCCAGGTGAAGTTCACCTTACAGTGGCGATTGTTAGATACCACTCACATTACAGAGACCGTGGTGGTGTTTGTTCTACTTACCTTTCAGATCGCTCAGAAGGCGTTCAGCCGGGAGTGTTCGTGCATTCTAACAAGGCTTTCCGTCTTCCAGAAGATAAGGACAGACCTGTTGTTATGGTTGGTCCAGGAACAGGAATTGCTCCATTCAGAGCGTTCCTCGAAGAGAGACAAGTCAGCGGAGCTAAAGGCGCTAACTGGTTATTCTTCGGTAACCCACACGAGTCTCAAGACTACCTCTATAAAGATGAGCTTGAGCAGATGCAGAAAGATGGAGTTCTCAACAAGCTCGACCTCGCATTCTCTCGTGACCAAGCTGAGAAAATTTACGTTCAAGACCGCATGCTAGAAAATGGCAAAGAACTCTGGAAGTGGCTCAGCGATGACAAAGGAAGCTTCTACGTCTGTGGTGATGCTTCACGCATGGCTAAGGATGTGGACGCAGCACTCCAATCAATCGCTCAAGAGCACGGCGGACTTTCAGAAGAAGCCGCTAAAGAATTCTTCAGTAATCTGAAGAAGGAAAAACGCTACTGTAGAGACGTATATTAGGGGTGATTAATTCACTAGTTGTGGCGGTTGCAATTTAGCTGTAAGCTGCTGAAGTATGAATAAGGTATTATCATTTATAAGTTTTTTGCTAGCTAGCGTTTTTTGTAACGCAGGTTCACACTACTATGAAGGCCAAGCATTTTTTGTCACTGGCTTGAATAAAACGATCCTAGCTGCAAATACAGTGCAGGCTAAATTTGCTGTGCGTCCACCTTCCATGATGTGTGGAGTGTATGGTATTCGAGATGCTGAAATTAGAAATTTCGACCAAGCTATAAGGAAAAAGGCGAAAGAGTATCTAGAAAAAGAGCATGGGCCAGCATTAGCCATTTTTTTCAGTTCCGACCGCACTAAACTATTTGATGAATACTCTAAGATTGAATCAAAAGAAAAGAAAGCTGTTGATAAGTTACCTGAAGCTTTGATATTGGGAGATTCTAAAACTGAGACTTACGAATTCGGGATTTTAACTGGTAAAGGTTTCTTTGTTTATAAAGAAGGAGAGTTTGTCAGATCTTATATGAAAGACTATGGCTTCCGTTTAGAAGGACTCCTGCGTTACAGAGAATACTTAGAAGATCTGCGAAAACCGTTCTATCCGAGTCGCTGGGGATGTGTGAATTTCTAGTCTACTTCACTGCCGCTACTACGGAAATTTCCACTAGTAGTTCTGGTCTGGCCATTCTTGCTTCTACGCAGGCTCTGGCAGGTGCGTGACCTTCTGGCACCCATGCATCCCAGACTTCGTTCATTGTGGCGAAGTCTTTCATGTCTCGGACATAAACTGTGGCGGAGAGCATGTGCTCACGGTCTGATCCTGCTTCTAGAAGTAGTTCATCTACCTTTTCGAGCATAGTTTCAGTTTGCTCACGGATGTCTTTGGTGGCATCCTTACAGACTTGTCCACAGAGGTAGACCGTGCCGTTATGGATGACGATGCGGCTCATACGCTGCTTAGTTTGTTGACGTTCTATCATGATATTAAAGGCTTAGAAGTTCAGTTGCTTTTGCTTTTAGTTCCGTTGCTTTGTCTCGCTGAGGAGCTGCGCCTCTTGCCATGTCTGGCTTGCCGCCGCCTTTGCCACCAGCCATAGGAGCGAGCGTCTGGATGAGCTTACCAGCCATGATGCTAGCCGCTTGTCCATCAGTTCCGCTGAGTGCTCCTAGGTGAAGCTTGTCGCCATCGTCTACGATGAATACAGCTGCGTTAGTGAATTGTTTCTTCTTGCAGCCGTTGAGTAGTTCTTGGAGTAGGCTAGCTGGGCCTTCGAAGAGTTCGACGATGTTGCCGCCTTTTTCTAATAGCACTACCAATGACTCGTCCGCCATTCTTGCCGCTGCTGCTACTTGTGCTTTTTTGAACGCTTTGTCTGCATTTGTAGCAGCTTCTTTCACTGCGATGAGTTTGGCTTGAAGAGCTTCAATAGATTCCCCATCCTGCGATGAATTAGCAGTGAACTTTTCAGCATCGATACTGACGAGCTTTTCGTTCACTGAGTTGAGTTTCTCTTCTGCTTCTGCGATCTCTGCATTGAGAGCTGCACACTTTTCTGAAATGTATGCTTCCGCAGCTTGTCCACAGGCAGCTTCGATACGTCTGACTCCAGATGCTATTGCTCCTTCGGATTTGATTTTGAAGAGGCCGATTTCTGAAGTGTTGGTTACATGTGCTCCACCGCAGAGTTCCATAGAATAGCCGTTGAGTGCTTGAGCTTCGCCGCCGATCTGGACTACTCTTACGAGCTCGCCATACTTGTCGCCGAAGAACTGCATGATGTCTTTACGCCCTTTCACGTCTTCGTGTGGGACTTCTTTCCATGACACTGTGCCATTCTCAGAAATGACTGAGTTGACCTTGTCTTCGATAGCGCTGACTTGTTCAGGGTTGAGTGCTGCAGATGAGAAATCGAAACGTAGCTTATCAGGAGCCACCATTGATCCTTGCTGAGTAGCGTCTTCAGAGACTACTTCGTGAAGTGCCCAGTGGAGTAGGTGAGTTGCAGTGTGGTGCGCCTCGATGTTACGTCGCTGTGGGCCATCGATGGTTAGTGTGACTGTGTCACCAATTTGAGATCTGAAATCTGAAATTTGAGATTTGCTGACTAGGTGAGCGATGGCGTTTCCGATCTTGATGACTTTATCGATGTTGATGATTTTGTCTCCAATGCTGAGTGAGCCTATGTCGCCTTGCTGTCCGCCCATCTCCACGTAGAATGGTGATTTGTCGGTGATGAGGTAGAGCTTGTCGTCGTCTTCGTGAATTTCTGTGATCGTTGCTTGAGCTAGATCAGTGTCGAATCCTACGAATTCAGTTTCCTGTTCAGATGAAATATCGAGTGCTCTAACAACAGTGGATTTGCGTGCGTCACGTCCACGTTGTTTTTGCTTCTCCATGAGAGCTTCGAACTGCTCTTTGTCTACGCTGATGGAATTTTCTTCGCAAAGAATTTCTGTGAGATCGAATGGGAATCCGTAAGTATCGTAGAGTTCAAAAGCGAATTCACCAGAGAGAATCTTGTCTGTTTTGGTGAGTTCTTTTTCAAACTTAACGAGTCCACGAGCGAGTGTTCTGTTGAATGATTCTTCTTCAGTTTTGAGAGTCGTCTTGATGTTCTCTGAGCGCTTAACTAGCTCTGGGAAGACTTTACCAAATTCTGTGACGAGTGTGTCTACTAGTTCAGGTAGGAAGCACTTGTCACCCATGAAGCCTAGCTTGCGGCCGTAGTTTACAGCTCGGCGTAGGATGCGGCGGAGGACGTAGTTTCGGCCGTTGTTACCTGGCATAATGCCATCGGCGATGGAGAAGCTGAGTGTTCTGATGTGGTCGGCGATGACTCGGAACGCGATCGCGGTCTTCATCTCATCGCTGAGTGTGGACTTATCGACTGCTACATTTTCTGGGTAGATGTCTTGGTAGGTTTTACCTGTGAGTTCTTCGAGTTTTCTGAAGATCGGGGTGAAGACGTCAGTTGCGTAGTTAGTAGGCTTCTCAGAGAAGTCTGTGAAGTTCTTGGTGCGTTGGATGACATTAACCGCACGCTCGAAGCCCATGCCTGTATCAACATGCTTAGCTGGGAGGTCACGGTAGGTTCCATCTTCTTCTGCATTGTATTGGATGAATACTAGGTTCCAGATTTCGATACAGAGATCGGAATCCATGTTGACGAGTTTGCCTTCAGTGTCGCCATTAGGAGTGAGGTCGATGTGGAGCTCTGAGCAAGGGCCACAAGGACCAGTGTCGCCCATCTTCCAGAAGTTATCAGCAACGTCTCCGTTGATCACATGCTTCTTCGGGTTGAGTCCTTTTTTGATGAAGAGTTCAGCCCAGATGTCGTAAGCTTCTTGGTCGAAATTAGACGGATCTCCAGCAGCCTTATCCGGCATGTAGACAGTAGCATACAGACGCTCAGCAGGAAATCCCCAGCGCTCTACGAGTAGCTCCCATGCCCACTGGATAGCTTCTGTTTTGAAATAATCACCGAATGACCAGTTGCCTAACATTTCAAACATAGTGTGGTGATAGGTGTCGTAGCCGACATCATCGAGATCGTTATGTTTGCCTCCAGCTCGGATACATTTCTGCGTGTCAGCAGCACGAGCTGGTGAGTATGGAGGCTTCTCAGTTCCTAGGAAATACGGCACAAACTGATTCATACCCGCGTTAGTGAACAACAAGCCTGGTGACTGTGGCAGCAGTGAAGCTGAAGGCACGATGGTGTGTTGTTTCTCTTTGAAGAAATCAAGGAAGCTTTGGCGGATTTCTGATGAAGTCATGTTTTGGTAAGTGTTAGGTGATCAATGTGCCGTGATCAGTGGGCGATCACAGCAGCGCTAGCGCTGATAGGGGAAGACGGTGTGATAGTAAAGTGCGGAATTGGTTTTGGGAGTTTGAAGATTCAAGTTTTCAGTTTCAAGCTATGGGCTACATAAAAAATGCTCAAAGCCGAGTGACTTTGAGCATTCTGAAAGATGATGTATTTCGTTACCTAATTGAGGTCTTTTTTGACGCTCGCTCTGTTGAGGAGAATGTAAGAAAGTATAGGGTAGATACAAAAAGGAACGATTGTGAAGAGCATTGTAACTGTTCCAATACTAGACTGAATAGCTGCTGTCTCAGGGTTAAGTTTTACTGCTGCTTGTTGGATTTCCTTAGTTATAGAGTAAGTGAGAGCAGTAAATATGATCAACCACAAGACTCTGGAGATAGACCAGAAATTACTTAGCTTCAGGCCTGAATATTGGTATTTTATGAGCTTGATGCCAGAGATAAATAGCATGATGCCAAGAGCTATTCTCACAGCTGTATCTAGGTAGGTATATGGAGCTATCTTATTCACGACGCTCATGTATTCCGCTATCTGTTGCTCTCCATATAGGCCAGCGCCCATCATCTTGTCGGCGAAAAGGAAAGAGACTACACCTACTAGACTCATGCCAATACCCAAAACAGCATAAATGATATGGATGATACCAAAAACTTTAGGGACGTTTGAGCGAAATTGCTGAGGAGCAAACGGAGGGTGTTGCTGTGCCTCTGGTGATGAGTAGGGTGATTGTTCTGTCATGTTGATATTAGATAAGTTGTGAGATCAAATGTAAAGAATGAGATTTGAGAGAATTACTAGTATCTCTAGATTAAACTATCGTAAACTCCTCTATAAATCTTCATTGGACATCATTTCTAGAATAGCTCATTATGAATAACATGGAACCAGAAGTGAAAGCGTGGCGTAAGGAAGTGAAAAAGTTAATGCGCTTGAAGTCTGAGGATGTGCTTCAGCTATTAATCAGCGATCTTCAGCTATCTGCACGACTCAGTGAGATATTTCCTGAAATGAGTATCGTGACCGTAGAAGATCTTACTAAAAAGAAGCTTATAGATCTTGCTCAACAAGAAGGAATCCTAGTAAGCTGTATCGATGAAGTGAGAGCTAAGCTAGATGCTCTCAATCTCTCTTTAGCTGACAGCTCTGATCTGCCCAAGATATTGTTCTATGAGCATCCAGCTTCGAGTATGCAGGCCATTGAGCATGGCGGTTATGAGCTCTGTATTGAATTTGCTGCGCCAATTGACTTAGCTGATATTCCTGAGCAATACAGAAAACCTCTCAGCCCATGGTTTAGGCAGTTTATGGGCTTGTCTTCAGAGGAGATTACAGCATTACTTGGTGAAAACTGGGCAGGTCTTAAAACAGTGGATGCAGGTAAAATACGAGATTACTTTCTGTCTTTAACTCCTACTGGGATAGCATCAGATGTTACAGGGGCATGGTTAGTTTTCAGAGGTGAGGAGGGCCAGCCATCTGATGCCTTATTCCTCTGTGAACCTCATGTTTTAAAAGATGAAGAGAGGTTATTCATTAAAGAATTTAATCAACCCGCTCTCGAAGAATGCTGCACAACTTTTCATCAGTGCAATGAACGTAATCCATGGGAAAACGCTCTGGATTTCTGGAATTGTTCTCATTCCGATTTAGATTATCTTGGAGACTCTGACCCAACAAATTCACTGAGTGATTGGGAGGACGGAATGCATATTTATTCTATCTGTAGTGGTGACAGTCTGTTGATCGGGAAAGACGGGAGAATCGCTCAATCTCTACATGAAATCGTCTGGTCTGGTCGTCCGAATGAAGGAACTGTGCATGTCCTGAATAGTTTTTCTGATTTTATTGATCACTATATTAGATACCTTAAGAACCCATACGACAGCTCTATCTCTCCGCTATTCTGGGGAGACTATTCTCAATCGTTAAATCTCATGAAGCTCTGAAATGAAAAAATTATCAATCATAAGCTTGCTGGCTATTGCTTACCTTCTGATCTTCACTCTATCGCCTACTTTGCTGTGCTTGAAGAAGAAGCTGGCGGTGCTGTTGGGTAGGCGGATGCAGCCATGGGAGGCGTAGCGGGAGCCTACGTAGCCGGTGTGGAAACCGATGGCTGAGGAGGAAAATCGTTGGAAGTAGGGCATTTTGGCGCCCTTGTAGATGTTAGAGACTTTGTGTCGAGTCTTATCTGTGATGACGAAGGTTCCAGTGGGGGTGCGGTAGCCGCTTCTTCCTGTTGAACAACGCGATGATTTGAAGAGTTTGCCAGATTTGTAGAAATAGACTTTCTGCTCAGAGAGATCGATGATGAAGTTACGCTCTTGCTTGTCGTCTTGGTAGGGGGCGCCGAGTATGAGCTGCATCATTGGGACATCATTAGTGCCAGAGGCAAACTGGATAGGGTAGAGTTTAGTGGTAGTGCGCTTGTGTTTACTAACACCCATCTGGATGAACTTTTCGGCGACTTTGACGTTTTTGGTAAGTATCGCTAGAGTATACGGATTATGGCCTTTTACGTTACGGAGGTTCCAGTCGATGTAGCCTTTCTTTCCGTAGATTTTCCGGAACTCTTCGCTGATAGGATAGACCATAGGTTTGGTGATATCTGGGTGTCTCTTATGTGATAAAAGAGCGAGTGTGGCTTCGGTGTTTTTCTTTGCAATAGAGTAGAAGATGAGTCGCTGTCCGTGGGCTGTGGTTTGTTCAGCATTTGCGCCGTGATCAAGAAGTGCTGTGATCATGTCAGCACGGTTGAGGTCAGTCATGGCGATGATAGGGGTGATGCCTTTCTCGTTCTGTTGGTTTGCATTCGCTCCATGCTTGAGGAGGATTTTAGCAGCGTCGTATTGCTGAGTATTGAGGGCCATCCAGAGGCACGGAGTTGTGTCGGAGGTATATTTTAAAAGGTGCTTGAGGAGTTGGATGTCTTTTTGTTGAATGGCGATTTGTAGTGGAGTATGTCCGCTTTTAACTGATGATGTTTCGACATCTACTCCCGCATTGATGAGGGAGCTAATGAGTAAGGTTTTCTGTTCTGACGAGATGTCAAAAGTCGAGTTCTCTAGTAATGCAATGATCAGTGACTCGCCTTGGAGGCTAACTCGTTCAGGGTTCGCTCCGGCTTGAATAAGTTCATTAAAGCAGTTGATATTCCCTAGCTGGAAGGCGCAGGCTAAGGCTGGAACGTTATTAGTATCGGTGATATTAGGGTTAGCTCCGTGCGAGAGCAGAAAACTGAAGAGCGGTTTATTATTAGTCTTTAAATAGCTGATGAGTGCTGGATCTCCGTCTTTATCTGTAAAGTTAAGGCTGGCTCCAGCTTTGATGAATTGCTCAGCTTTGAGGAGCTTGTTTTTAGCAAGTAGCTTAGCCAATGGGACGATTCCTTCACTATCGGCAGAGTCGATATTGCAGCCAGCTTTTTTAAGTATTGGGATGGCTCTCCATTGATTATTCTCAATGGCAAGATGCAGTGGTGAGTTACCTGTGTCATCAGATCTGCTGATGTCTGCACCTGCTATGTAGAGAGTTTGAAGTGTGCCAATATCACCAGTTTTGATGGCAGACTGAACGTTCTGTGACGAACACTCAATATTGTTTTTTTCTAGTAATAAACGTGCTTGGTGCTGAGTGGTTTTACTAGGTTGGTGGATTTGGCTGAGGAATATTGAGGCACAGTAGACCACGGCTGAAAACACAGCAATTATGGTTAGTGTGGGAAGGAGTTTTTTCCTCAATTTATTCATAGACGATTGCTCAATCATGCGACTGCTGAGCTCGCAGAACAAGTTATTTTTACTCCGTATTAGCTATCTATTAAGATTACTTAGTGACTTCACCTTTCTTGTTTAGACAGCTGGCGATTAGACCTTTAAGAGTAAGGCCTTGGACAGCGATAGAGAAGATCACAATGATGTAGGTAGCGAGTAGAATATACTCTCTGGCTTCACCTGCAGACTTAGGGATAGCAAGGGCTAGCGCTACGGAGATGCCGCCACGGATGCCTCCCCAGGTGAGTATTTTGATCACTCCTGGTGTGAACTCTCGATACTTGCTTAAGATCGTCACTGGAATCGAAGTAGAGATGAATCTCACTAAGATGGAGATTGGGATGAGGATAAATCCTGCGATGAGGACAGGTGTTGAGAAATCGAGGATGAAGATTTCTAGTCCGATGAGAAGGAAGAGAAGGGCGTTGAGAATTTCGTCGATTAGTTCCCAGAAGGTATCGATTTGGCTACGTGTGCGAGCGCTCATTGCGTTCTCACGAGCGTGGTTGCCGATCATGAGACCAGCGACTACCATAGCTAGTGGGCCACTGAAGTGATAGGACATAGCGAGTCTGTAACCACCAGTAACAAGAGCCAAAGTGAGCAGGACTTCTACGTGATAGTTATCGATAGATTTAAGTAGCTTGTAACAAGCAAACCCTAAAATTAAGCCAAGAGCGATACCGCCGCCAGCTTCTACGAGGAAGTCATGAGCGACACTGCCAACGGTGACATTTCCCACACCAGAAACAGCAATGCCAACGAGGACAAGATAGATGACGACGCCAACGCCATCATTGAAGAGAGACTCACCTGTGATCTTGGTTTCGAGTGACTTGGGAGCACCTGCTGTCTTTAGAATACCTAAGACAGCAACGGGATCAGTAGGGGCAATGAGAGCACCGAATACGAGACACCAGCTGTAGGCGATTTCTATGCCTAGGGCGTTGAATAGATAGTAGGCAATGGTTCCAACAGCGAAGGTAGTGATCGTCACACCAATGGTGGCCATTACAGCTACGATGCGCCATTGCTTTTTGAGTTCGTTGAGGTTGACGTGGAGAGCACCTGCGAAGAGGAGGAAACTCAGCATGAAGTTCATCAGCGCTTTATTAAAATCAATAGAACCTACAAACTCCTCCGCCTCAACAATGAGTGCTGGGAAAAACTGGCCGACACCGATCATGAGTAAACTCAGAACAAGCGAGATGAGCATGATTCCAATGGTGATAGGTAGCTTGATGTAGCGGTGATTAATATACGCAAAAAGTGCCGCAAGGGTGATGAGAATGGCGGAGATATCTAAAATGTTCATAGTGGTGTTTTATTGAAAGCTGTTTGCAGAGTAATCGAGAGTATTTACCTTTGGCGAACAATTTTTAGTGTTAATCGTCGAAAGAACTGTTTAGAAAATTCACATGAAGCAATATCATGATCTACTCAACGATGTTTTAGAAAATGGAGAGAGCCGTGGAGACAGGACTGGCACAGGGACATTGTCTGTTTTTGGTAGGCAGGCTAGATATGATTTGCGTGAAGGATTTCCAGCTTTGACGACTAAGAAAGTGCATCTTCGCTCGATCATTCATGAGCTGCTTTGGTTTTTAAAAGGCGACACGAACATTTCTTATTTAAAAGAGAATGGTGTGCGTATCTGGGATGAGTGGGCGGATGAGAATGGCGACCTAGGACCAGTCTATGGCCAGCAGTGGAGAGCCTGGGCTAAGGACGATGGAACGTCAGTGGATCAGATCGCTAGACTGCTGCATGACCTGAAGCATAATCCTACATCGAGGCGTCATTTAGTTTCTGCGTGGAATGTTGGTAAAGTAGATGAGATGGCTTTGCCTCCTTGTCACATGTTGTTTCAGTTCTATGTGCACGATGTGGACAGTGAGCGCCCGGGATTGTCCTGCCAGCTCTACCAGCGTAGTGCAGACTTATTTTTAGGAGTGCCATTTAACATTGCATCGTATGCGCTATTCACGATGATGATCGCTCAGGTGCTCGGCTACGAGGCGAGAGACTTCGTGCATAGTTTCGGTGATCTTCACCTGTATTCGAATCATATTGATCAGGCAAAACTTCAGCTAAGCAGAGAGTGCAGACCATTACCTAAGATGTGGATCAATCCAGAGATCACAGACATCGATGCATTCACATTCGATGACTTTAAGTTAGAAGATTATGACCCTCATCCGCATATTAAGGCTGATGTTTCGGTCTAATTTATTGATAATGAGATCATTGGTTCTAGGTGTGATGTTCCTCACTTCAGTTTTGCTACTATCGTGTAGGCAAGCTGCAAATAAGAACATCAAAACGTATGAAGAAGTCCTGGAGCAAACTTTTAAGAAACTACCTGATGTTGAGGTAATTGAAGGCAAGTTTGACTCGGTCAGTTTTATTGCAAACTTTGGTAACCAATATGCTACACCACAATGGCAAACTGTCTTCTATATAGATGAATGGTTTGAGTGTGTTTATGCCTGTGATCTAGAAATTAAAAATGGGATTGTAGTATTGAAAGGAAAACCAAAGCTTCATATCAATGAAATCACTAGTGTGAAAGGTCGTTCACGTGATTATGGACAGCAACGAATTCTTAGAGGATCCGAGCTAACTAAATGTATAGAATCAGGTTTTGATCTCAGCACAGTCAGATTGACTTCTAAAGGTCGCAAACATCCGCCAGAGAATTTCATGGATTATTGGCATGAAATTTACCCTTAAATGTTAGATAGTAAGTCAGGATTACAAGATCACTCTGCCGTAGACTACATCCGTAGACGCTTGAACTGTTAGAAACAAAAAAGGCTCAGTAGTCTAAACTAAAGAGCCTTTGGGTTGAGAGTGTTGTTAGAGTATTATTCTACAGTATACATGTCTGACTGTTCTTCGTATTCGAGCTGTGGATCGTAATACTGCTGCTGTGGCATGTATTTTCTAGCGATCATGTCTTTGACTTTGTTAATAGCTAATGATTTCAGCATCGGCTTGAGAGCAAATGCAGCGAAGGTGGCTAACATGCCACGGCTGGCGCTAGTGATGACACCTTGATCATTTGAAACACGGTGTTTCTTCTTGCCGAAAATGACTTTTGAAATCACCAGTCCACTCACTGCTGAGATGATGAACCACTTTTTAGGGTTACCTTTGACAGAGTCTTTGATCCTTTTAGGGACGTTGAGTTTTTGCTGATAACGGTCTTTTGTCTCAGCAATTTTTTCTGTGACTAGAGCTCGGTTTCTGGTGATCTCATTACGCTGGACCGCCATGTTCTGCAGCAGTTCTACTTTGCGTTGTTGTTCATCTCTTTTAGCCATAGCTTGTCTTTTTGAATTTCAGATTTTGTGAGTGCGAAGAGTTCTCCCTGTGGTTTTTTGCTTAGTTTACAGCGGTAAATGAGTAAAATGAGAAGGTGGAATACGAAGAAAATGAGTAGGATGATCTGATGATTATCCAAGGGGATTACTTTGCCAATTTTCTCTAGATAAGGAGCTGTGAATTTAAGTAAAACACTGTGTGCTAGGATGAGGAATAGAGCGTATGTGAAGATGGCGAAGAACGCTGTGACAGCACCTAGGCTAATCTTCTTCTTAGCATGTTCGGCAGCCTCTTTTGCCTCGATAGCCGCAAGCTCAGACTTAGACTGGAGATAACCAAGGCTAGAATTTTTTAGAGAAGAAATGGCTTCTTTGAGGCCATCGCCTTGTGGGGCTTGTGGAGCTGGATGTTGCATTAGTGGTTTTGCTGCTGATTAGACAAAACTAGCTCTGTGATTATGGACAGAGCTAGTGAGTAAAATTGAATGAAAATAGTAGTTCAGAATTATCGGCGCATGATGAGGCCGATGATGACGCCAACACCTACTGCTCCGAGAATGGACTTAGTAGGATGCTCACGCACATAGTCTTCTGCTGATACGTGGATTTCCTTAGCTTTCGCTGCGCCTTGCTTGATTTTTGCACCAGCCTCTTGCTTGATCGCAGCAGCTTTTTCTCCTGCGTATGCACGGAAGTTTTGTGCCTTCTCGACAGCAGCTGCTTTCACAGCCTGTGGTTGAGTAGCAGCGAAGTCGCTGATGGAGTCTGAAGAATGGCTACGAAGATCTGATGCAGCTTGGCTAACACCTGCATAGTCAGATGGTGAGAGTGGAGTCGGGTTAGTTGGTGTGTAATCCATGGTATATTAGTGTTTTTATTTTGATAGCTCGCTGAAATTTTCATCCTCAGCAATTATGATGATTATATTTACACCGATTTTGTGACTGCGCAAGTATAGTATCAGAAATCTCCTGACAGTTTATTCAGCGAGCTCGGACTCTAGTTTTTCGATTTCCTGTGAGAGTTCTTCCCAGCGGCTGTATGAACCTTCTAGCTTCTGAGTGAGGTTACTGAAAGCGATGTTTGCTTCCTGCATTTTCTCTCCGTCGGTAGCGACTTCTGGCTTGGACATGTGCTCAGTGAGCGTAGCTTGAGCAGCTTCGATTTCAGCGATGGTTGCCTCTAGTGTCTTGAATTCCTCCTTCATAGGGTTGAGGAGTGAGTTGCGCTGCTGACGTTGCTCCGCTTCGTAGCGTTTCAGCTCTTTGCGGTTCATCTTTGATGTGTCTACAGTGCCGACAGACTTCTGAGGAGTAGCCTTCTTAACCGCTGCGACGTTCTTGGCTGCTGCCTTTGCATTGGCTCTATCATCTTCTTTCTTTTCTAGGTAGTAAGTGACGTTACCTACATAGAGCTGAGGATGCTCGTCTGGGCGGAATTCTAGAGTCGTGGTGACAATAGGATCAAGGAATGCTCGGTTGTGAGAAACGATCATGTATGCACCCGGGTAGTCGAGTAGAGCGTTTTGTAGAACTGCTTGAGATTGGACGTCGAGGTGGTTTGTCGGTTCGTCGAGAATCAAGAAGTTTGCTGGCTGGACGAGCATTCTAACAAGGGCAACTCTTGAACGTTCTCCACCAGAGAGGACTCCTACTTTTTTGAAGACATCGTCTCCACGGAAGAGGAAACAACCGAGGATGTTTCTGACTAGAGGAGCATTCTCACGTGAGGCTACTTCTTGGCAGGTATCGAGCACTGATTTGTCTGGATCTAGTTCGTCAGCGTGGTTCTGTGAGAAGAAGGAAATCGCAGATTTATTGCCTAATGTATAAACACCAGAGTCAGGGTCTTCTTGTCCTGTGATGAGACGGCAGAAGGTAGATTTACCTGCTCCGTTTGGTCCTACGATGGCGATACGCTCACCTTTTTCGACCTCAAAGGAGAAGTCTGTGAAAATGTTGTTTTTACCGTAGCTCTTAGAAGCATTTTCTAGTTTAGCGACTGACTGAGCGGAATTCGGTGGAGTTGGGAACTTGAAGGACATGACTGCATCTTCTTTTTCGAGGACGATGAGTTCGATCTTTTCAAGTTGCTTGAGTCTAGACTGAGCCTGAGACGCTTTAGATGCCTTAGCTCTGAAACGATCAATGAATGCTTTAGTCTTTTCGATCTCCTTCTGCTGAGCTTCGTAGGCCTTGACCTGGATTTCTTTTCTTAACTTGGATTCGCGGAGGTAGAAGGAATAGTTTCCAGCATACTCTTCAGCTCTGCCGTGAGAGAATGCGATCGTGCGCTTAGTAAGAGCGTCGAGGAGTGCGAGGTCGTGAGAAATGATGATAATAGCTCCCGGGTAGGCGAAGAGGTATTGCTCCATCCATGTCTGAGAATCGATATCAAGGTGGTTAGTCGGCTCATCCAGTAGGAGGACTTCCGGCTCTTGGAGGAAGAGTTTCGCCATAGCGATACGCATCTGCCAACCACCGGAAAACTCTGCGCAGTCACGGTCGAAGTCACTGCGCTTGAATCCGAGACCCACGAGGACAGATTCGATACGCGGCTTCATTGTAGCTGGATTAAAGTGCTCAAGCTTGAGCTCTAGATCACCGATGCGCATGAGGAGTTCCATGTATTCATCTGAGGATGTGTCCATGGTGAGGAGCTTTTCGTCGAGACGAGCTACGTCGTCTACGATACGCTTAGCTTCGCCGAATGCTGATTCAGTTTCGTCCCAGAGAGTGACACCAGAGATGTGGATACCTTCCTGTGGGAGGTATCCGATCTGGCAGGATTTTGGCTTAGCGATTTCACCACCATTGGGCTGAATAGCTCCGCCGATACATTTCATCAGAGTGGATTTTCCCGCTCCGTTATGACCCGCAAAGGAGATTCGCTCCTTAGGAAGCACGGTGAATGATAAATCTTTGAAAATGACCCTTGGTCCAAATTCGACTTTTAGTTGTTTGATCGCTAGCACGGCGCTGGTGTAGACTAGGAATTCTGAACTTACAAGGTGCAGTTTGCGGAATTTTTGGTTTTTTGTAAGTTGTAGGGTCTTAGTAAGCGTAGTATGTTGTAATGATGTATTTAAAGAAATTTCAAAAGTTTAGATTGGTTAAATTATTGCTCTTAGGGGTGATCTGTTTCACAATTATTCCCAGCACAATGGCTCAGCAATCAGGAAATCAGAGATCTAGAAAAGCAGCGGCAAATGTGATGCCGAGGCTGAAAACCGAGCTTGCTAGTCTGAATCAGGATGGTCTCAAAGTAGGCAATCCGGTTTTCATTCGAATTTTCAAGGAAACCCGTGAGATGGAAGTCTGGATTGAAAACTCCAAGACCAACAAGTATGTGCTCTTCAAAACCTATAAAGTAGCGGCGATGTCTGGTAAGCTAGGGCCAAAGCTGAAGGAAGGTGATAGGCAGGCTCCAGAGGGGTTTTACTTTGTCAATAGATCCAGAATGAATCCAAGCAGTAGATTTCATTTGGCATTTAATGTTGGCTACCCGAATACATACGATAGAGCTCGTGGCCGAACTGGTAGCGCTCTGATGGTGCATGGTAACCGAGTTTCAATCGGCTGCTTCGCCATGACAGACCGCTATATAGAGGAAATCTACACACTTTGTGATCTAGCTCTGACCAATGGCCAGCCGATATTCAGAGTGCATAGCTTCCCATTCAGAATGACACCTGAAAGAATGGCTAAAGCTAAGGGAAATCAATGGTATAGCTTCTGGCAAAACCTACAGACTGGTTACGACTACTTTGAAAAAAAGAAAGTCCCGCCGAATACTACGGTCGCTAATAGGAAGTATGTTTTCAAGTAATCTAAATAAAGTGGCCTAAATACCAACTCCAGAGCTCTTCACCATAGAGTAGCCAGAAGACGCCTCCTGCAATGAGTGAGGGGCCGAAGGGTAGCATTTTGCTGAGGCCGACTTTCCCTAACATTGCGATAATGATAGCGAAGAGACAGGCGAATAATACGACAACGAGTAACGATGGTGCTCCGAAAGTGGCGCCTAATACTGCTAGTAGATCGACGTCGCCCATGCCCATAGCTTCTCTAGGAATGGTGGCTGAGGTGGATTTTCCGTCTAATGATTTGAGGTCTTCAATGTTGTGGCGTTCGCCATCTACGATGATGTAGAGATCGTAAATTGTGAGGGATTTAGCAGGAGTCGAGACGCCATCGATGTTGAGTTGAGTGAGCCCTGTGACGACTAATTTATCAGTCTTGCGGAAGAAAATGTCTGACCACTGGATAATCTGATCATCGATGACGAAGCTGATTTCTTCCTCATCAGTCTCTGGCTCACGGACATGCCAGTCGACTTCATTGTCAAACTTGAATTCTTGTTTTCCGAATAGAGCTTTACCTAACAAAACTACTAGCCAGAGAGCTGCCCAGCCAATAGCGAGGCCGAACAATGAGTAGAGTAATCCATCCAGCCAAGTCACTTGATCAAACCGCCAAGGCATCAGCGCAGCACCTGCTAGTGCGACTACTGCTCCAATGATTGAGAAAACTCGTGGGATCAACATCAGCTCAATATCCACAGCACAGATCACCAGTGCGAGTGTGCCTAGGATGATGTAGAATATAGCCTCCATAGGCTCAGGAAACGAATGCCAGCACAGGATCCAGAGAAGACCTGTGAGTAATTCTATCCAGAAATAACGAGAAGGAATGGAGCAACTGCACTCGGCGCATTTACCACGCTGGAGTAACCATGTGAGCAGTGGGATGTTACGGCCGATAGGGATTTCTTTCCTACAGCTAGGGCAGAATGAGCGCTTAGGGTTGTTCACACTGAGGCCACGTGGCACACGGTAAATCACAACATTCATAAAAGAGCCGACACAGATTCCGAACAGGAATAGGGCGACTGCATAAAAAGGGCTATCCCATGGCGGAAGATCAATCATCGAGCTCATTTAAACCGCAAGTCCTATGCTCGGCTAGCGAATTTTTCATGATAATCTCATAGAGATGCTTAGCTGAATGTAGTATGCTTTTGTGGTTTGCTAAAAAGACCGTGTTTTATGATGGGCAATTTCTGTAAACCGCAGTTAAATCTTATTAGCTCATTATTGAAAGTGAGTGTATACTATTAGATCTCTATGAAAAAACGAAATATCCTAAAATTCATCCCGCTATTGTTGTGCTTAAGTTCAAGTGTTCTTTCGGCACAGGTCGCCCCTGTAAAAGAGAAAACTGTGCCGCTGGTGACTAGGGATAAGGGGAGGCATGAAATGGTCAATGCTAAGATCGAGAAGCAATCATCTTATGATATTTTGATGCTAGGAGACTCGATCACTCACTTGCTCGATGAGCCGAAGCATCTGAATAAAGCTTGGCATAAAAATAGTGGCGAAAATTCTAAGTATGTAGCAAGGCAGCTCAGAGGGAAAACTATTCTGAATGCTGGGATCAGTGGCGAAAATACAGTCCATCTGCTTTCACGTCTTCAAAATGGTCTTTCTAAGGTTAAGTCAAAGTATACCACCATCATGATCGGAACCAATGATGCTAGAACTAAGCTCACGGTGGACCAGATTGCTAAGAATATCGAACAAGCCATTAAGATAGTGAACGAGAATAATCCAGATACTCAGATCTTACTCTATGCGATTTTCCCAAGAGGTAACTCAGAGAAGGATGCCGCTCGGGTTAAAAACCAAGCGGTGAATAAAATCTTAGCGACCTACCCTAAGAAGTTCAAGAACGTCAAATTCATCAACATCAATAAGGATCTAAAGGAAAGAAACGGAACGGTTTCAACGGAGATGATGTATGATCGCCTTCACCCAACTCTCAAGGGTTACAAAGTTTGGATCAAGAGCATCAAGCGAGAAACTAAATAGACCTAGATTAGTAAGTAGGTTTGTGTCGCTAAGTAATTATGAAAAGAGCACTACAAACGCTACTGATTGCAGGTATAACCACCTTGCCTCTGGGGCTACTGGCAAAAGAGGTAAGCCCTGTGGCAGTCTGTGATACTGTGCAGGGTCAGCTTGCAGAGAATTCTAAAGCTGTCGGTATTCTAGGTCGAGGTGCTACGGGATTTATCGTTTCTGAGGATGGATTGGTTCTCAGTGCGTGTCATGTAGTAGAGTCTAAAAGTAATATAGAGTATCCATTTTTATTAGCTGATGGGACCAAGCTTAAGGTGAAGTTCCTAGGAGCTAATCGTGAGACAGACGTCGCCTTGTTCAAGGTGATCGATGTTCCTGAAGGTGGCTTACCGTTTGTTGAGTTGTCAGATAAGGCTGTTTCACATGATGAATACTGTTACGCGATAGGTTACCCTGGAGGAGCTAAACATAGCCAACTTCGATTAGGAATGGTTCGCTATTTCACTAAAGAAGGAGAAAAAAATCTAGCGATCGCTGCCGATGCATTCATTCAGCCAGGTGACTCAGGTTGTCCATTATTTAATGCAGAGGGCAAGGTGATCGGGATTTGCAGTAATATTCCTCATTTCCTGAATACCAATCGCTATGCGACGATGGATATGTATTTCAGAGATCGAGAGAAATTACTGAAACTAGACGGGAAGATCATGGGGCAGAAAGGAGTTGGCATCATGGCTCCCTTGCAATTAAAGCCTGATCAGGCGCTACTGACAAAGATCACTGATGAGTTTCAGAGACGATGTGGTTTGAGGTATAGGTATGCTCAGCTAGAGGTGGAAAGAAGAAATGGCTCGATAGATACGCAGGGTGTTTTAGAGCATTTTAACTGTGAACTGATGGCCTACATCGCGGATGAGCCTGTCACACTTGGTGCTGATGATCCTGCTGTGCATAAACTATTACCCAATTTACCTGAAAACGGCATTTTACCGATACAGACTCAGGGGAAGCAAGCGTCTTGCCTATTGCCTTGTGGTGATGGCATCGGGATCATGAGATTAGATAGATGGGATGAGACCACTACCATTAAAACGCAAGCGGGAGATGTGAAGTTGGCTAAATTGGCTGAGCTGAAGAATGCTAATCTCTGCTTGGTTAAGATGCCTGATCTGAACGGTGATTTCGTTTGGCCAAAATCTGTAGAGTCAGTCAAACAGGGCGATATGCTAGTGACTTACCTAAACGCTGTAGATAAAGATTGGGGCGTTGTTACTTCTGATCAGAAACAGGATATTAAAATTTCAAAAGGCTGGATCCATGATGCTAAGTTATTGTCAGCTAAATGTCAGATGAAGGAGATCATCACCCATGACATCGATCTCTTCGCTAAAGATGCCTGCACACCAGTGTATAATAAAGATGGTCTATTCGTAGGTATCCATTTCCACAGAAAATCGAGAACGATAGGCTATATTATGCCTGCTGCTGATCTCCAAGCTTACGTAACTGAGCTGACCAAGTTGGCTAATTAAAATTGGAGCGGAGCTACGCTCTAGGGAGCAAGTAGCGAGAAGCCGCAAGCGTTAGCCCACCTCTAAACTCATCTATCTTTGCTCCCCAAACCGAAGGTGCTCCACGCTCCTTGCTTCCAATGGCAAAGAGATCCTTTAATATCCTTTTGAGAACTGGATATCGAGTGTCTGCACCTGAGTGTGTAGGCCTGCATCCTGAACGGGGAGCACGATAGCGTCTTCATCAGATTCGTTGTGGTGTGAGTGCCACCATCCTGGAGGAGTCACGAATACGGTGCCTGGCTTCCAGTCCGCTCTGATAGGGTCGATGATGTGACCTTCAGCGTTGATGCGCTTACCAATGAGTGTGTAAGTATTAGGTCCAGCGGATACACAGAAATCGAGTGCGATAGAGTTATGGCGGTGTGCCTTCTGACGAGTGTTTCTAGGCAATAGATTGTAAAGTGACCACATGGTGTGGGTTACCGTCTTAGTCATTGGGCAGTCACGGTTGCCGAGTAGGATTCCGTTTCTGTTCTTGTTCTTACCTTCGTTTTCTTTTCTGACATTTTCTAGTGAGGTGTTGAGGAGCTCTGCGCTGAAGAAGACTGAGCGGAACTTTTTCTCAGACTGAGTAGCACCTAGGTAGCTAAGAAGTGGACTGTCATTGACCCAATAGAATGCCGTGTCTTCGTCTGCAAAATGCTCTAGATCGAGTTGACCAGGAGTGGCGAAGTAGTCGCCAGTTTTCCAAGTGACAATGCCATCTGGAGTCTTGGTGTGGCCTTTGCCTCTGATGCAGTAAAATACCTGTGACGATGCATTAGATTTCGAGGTGATTGATTCACCTGGATTAATGTGGATGTAATTCGCTAACAAGCTTGGTCCTGTGCATTCGTATGGGACCTCTAGTTTATCACCTAGGTTTAGAGGGATGATCTTAGTCTCATCGATCTGGTGTAGGCTAGCAGGGAAGACATCGATCTCGATGGATGGCATTCTTGGGTTTGCTGCACTGGAGTATTCAAAAAGGTTGCAGCCTTCTGCCCAAGCTTCGTTTAGTGTGTTTTCAATTTCTTGTTTCATGAGTAGATTTTGGTTTTTGGTAGTGAATAAATCTGGATGTTATTGTGGGTTGACCAGTGAAATAGGCAGGAAGTAAATGGACCATTTCTGTCTAGGGCTTTCGAAGGGTTCGTAGATGACGCCTAAGGTTTCAGCATCGATCTTCACCAGCTGGCTGTAGCCGAAGAGTCCGGGAATAATGGAGCGTTTAGTCGGCCAGGTTTTGCCATCGTCAGGGCTCATAGCGAGGTAGCCATTAGCACGTCGTTTGGTAGAATTGTTATAGGAAAAGAAGGTAAGGCTTTTTCCCTCTTTCGCAGATGAGAATTTGAGTAGTCCAGCATTACAAGGGCGATTTATAAGGTCCTTTGAGTATTCAAATGCTGGCCAAGTGACTCCACCATCTGTGCTGGTAGATATAGCTCGGTGCTTGTTTCTTCCTGCTCTAGCATTCATGACTACATGACCTTCATCTGTTTCTGAGATGAGACACTCGTTGCATGCTTCCGTAGTTTCTACAGGCACATATTCTGAGAGTTTCCAGGATTTACCTTCGTCATCTGAATAGAGCGTCGCATTGAGCCAGGTTCTTTTCTTGTCGTCGATTCTCTTGGTGAGAAAGAGGGGGAGTAGGATGCGTCCCTTGTGTTTTCCGTGTTTAAGTTGGATGCCATTGGCTGGGCTTCCTGACTGAATGATGTCTTTATCTTTACGTGCTATTTTCTGAAGCTCGATGACTTTAGACCATGTTTTACCATCGTCGTCGCTAGCTCGCATGAGGAGCTTCTGAGTGTTCTTGCCGAAACCTCCATCCATCATCTTGTAGGAGTGGCCTTTGTGCTTACCATTTCGAGCATGATATCCGTGAGGGAATGTCTCATACATGAGGAGAATTCTACCGCTACTAAGTGTGACAGGGCTAGGATTGACCATGACGAGATCTTGGTCAGCATGAATGATCTGGAGCTTGCCCCAAGTCTTTCCACCATCTTCGCTACGCTTGAGCACGATGTCATTACGGCCATGGTCATCGTCTATGTAACGAGCTTCTGCAAAGGCGAGAAGCGTTCCTTTTTTACTACGTTCAATGGTAGGAATTCGGAAGTAGGGAATTTTACTTTCGCCAGCTTCGAAAACAGGGACTGGTTCAGCAAGCCCTTCGGCGGATTCAGTATAAGGAGCTGCATGCAGGCTTAATGCTGTGAGGGCTAGTATTGTCAGTGATTTAATCATGAGATTTAGTTAATTAGTCAGTTGTTTGATTGGTTGAACTCCATCCCAGCCCATTGCTTGACTCTGCATTTCTGAGTGCGCATTGATGAGTTGGGTTTTTAGTTTTTTGAATTGTTCAGGTTCTTGTTTTGATAGGTCGGTCTTCTGTGTTGGATCAGTTTTGATGTTGAAGAGTTGGAAACGAACGAGTTTACCAGTTTTCACGAGCTTTAGGTGTTTTTCTTTCCAGCTGGATCGTTTGAGTTGAGTTTCTGGGGCGTAAAATCCGCAGATCACATAGTCGCCAATGCGTAGGACTGCATTGGGATTTGGAGCGTGATTGAAATTGGTGTTGTAGTGATGCCATTGTAGTGGCTTCTGGCGCTGCATCGATTTTCCCATGAGCAGTGAGAGATGGCTTTTCCCATCTAGTTCTAGATTTGCAGGAAGTGGTGTCTTAGTGACTTCACAGATAGTAGGTAACCAATCGATCGCTCCAGCTGGTGTATCGATGATTGTGTTAGGTTTGATTTTAGCAGGCCAATGGGCAACTCCTGGAGCATGGACTGAACCATCCCAAAGCCCGTATTTGTAGCCACGATAAGGTTCGGCTGAGCCATAGTTACGATCTCTTTTTCCATCTCCTAGAGTAGATGGTCCGTGATCCGATGTGAAAAGAATCAAGGTGTTATCGGCTATCTTTAGTTCTTCGAGTGTGCGGTGGATGTTGCCGATTTCCTTGTCCACATTGGTAACTGCGGCGAAGTAGATCGCTTGGTTTTTGTTATCGGTATCTTTGGCTAGGTATTGCTTAGTGATGTCTTCAGGAGCATCGACATACCAATGAGGTTCGTAGAAGTGGACGAACTGAATGAAAGGTTTACTCGGGTTGCGTTCCTTGGTGAGCCAATGGACGGCTTCTTGACCCACAATATTCGCCGCGAGACCTTTCTTCATTCCTTCATTTTTGCCATTACGGATCCAGTTAGGTTTGTTGCGGATCTTGGCATTGTCATCTGAGCAAAACCAATAATCGAAGCCGTAGTGATCCATGCTAGGGATGTCATTCTTACCAGCCTTGTCTCGCTTCATTTGCACTTCGATGAGTGAGTTGTGCCACTTGCCAATCATGGCTGTCTGGTAGCCGTTTTTGCGCAGTAGTTGAGGAATGGTGATCTCTGTTTTTGGTAAATGTGTTAGAGAACCAGAGCTCCCACCAATGAAGCTGTAGATTCCGAGCCGATGTGGCATTCTCCCCGTGATAGCTGCTGCACGAGAAGGCGAACATACTTGAGCTGGTGAGTAGAAATGCGTGAAGGTCGCTCCACCTTTAGAAAGCTTATCTAGGTTAGGTGTCTTGATTGTCGGGTGCCCAGTAAAGCCCAGATCACCATAGCCGAGATCATCCGCCACGATGACGATGATATTAGGCTTCCCTTGTGCGTTAGCAATCGAGAGGATTGCTAGGGAGCCTAAAAGAATAGAAATGAAAAGGTGTTTGCTCATGTGGAGTGTTGCTTATTCTGTTGCAGGAATGGTTACGTAGCGCTCTGTGATCTTGTGTTTATCGACGTAATCTTGGATGAATTTGCTGATTTCTGGCTTATCGACCATGCTCGCACTGGTCACCTGTTAATACCAGTGTGTGTATGGTTAGGCTATCAATAGTTGCAGCTACTTACTGAGATCTTTCATCAGAGGGAGTTTACGTTTTGCTCGTTCCTTATTGATAAATTCTACTGAGTCATCGACCTCTTGTTGAGTTCTACGTAGAGGATTGTCCTTCGCTGGTAAGACAACAGTGCCAGCTTGTTTACCACTAAGAACAGCTGAGATTTTTGGCCATTCTACTACCCAGTTAGCTTCTGCCCACTGTTGATATTTTTCTAACATGATCTTCAATTGTTCAGGATTACTCTTTGATAAATCATTAACCTCGGTGCGGTCTTTCGACATGTCGTAGAGCTCCCAGCCCTTGCCATTTTCTGCTACTAGCTTCCATTTTCCATAGCGTAGCCCGCGGTTTCCAGCATGTTCGAAACCAATTTGCCTCTCACCAATAGTTGCATTCGCTTCTAGTCCTGGAAGTAAGCTAGATCCATCTAGCTTCATTGTCTTCTTCCCGTTCAACTCTGTAAGAGGCATGGCTCCGGCTGCATCGAGAAAGGTAGGAAGAAAATCCATGACATGCCCAGGCTGATGGATGATAGCGCCTTTATTCTTCAGTCTGTTAGGCCAATGCATGACGAGTGGTGTAGCGACTCCTCCTTCGTGAGAATATCGTTTAAACATACGGAACGGAGCATTACTGAGGTTCGCCCAGCCGGATCCGTATCCTCCGTAGGTATTCTCTGGTCCAGGCTCCACTCCGACAACATCACCTGAAATGACTGCGTTGTTTGCTCTGGTGCGCACAGGCACATATTTCATCACAGTCCACGGAGCTCCAGTGCTGCCGATGAGGCCATTAGGGTGCTCTAGAGAAGAGCCCCCATTATCTGAAAGAACTAAAATGATGGTGTTGTCTAACTTACCAGCCTTTTTCAACTGATCGACAATCTTGCCAACACCAGTATCGACATGGTCAATCATTGCTGCATGGGCAGCCATACGACTAGCTTGCCACTCTTTATGTTTCTCATCTTTCCATGCTATCGCCTTAGGATTACGTGCTGACAAGACGGTTGACTCGGCAATGATACCAGAAGCTTTCAGTTTTTTCAGCCGCTCAGCACGGAGCTTATCATAGCCTTCTAGGTAAAGTTTTTTGTATTTATCGATGACTTCCTGACGTGCATGCAGAGGCCAATGTGGAGCGGCGTATGCCATGTAGAGGAAGAATGGTTTGTCCTCTTTCTGTTCCTTCATCCACGTGATCGCCTTAGTAGATAAAGCCTCTGTGTAGTAGAAATCTTCATCTTTAGAAATGGGGAATACGCTTTTGTTACCCTCTGTTAGAGTGATCGGATTCCACTGACTGCCAGCGGCGATCAATGTGCCATAAAACTTATCAAAGCCACGCTGTAATGGCCAATTGTGCTTAGAGCCATCTGGTGACCAATTGATGCTGAGATGCCATTTACCAGCCATCCAAGTATCATAGCCTACCGCCTTTAAACTCTCCGCTATGGTTGCCGCCTCAGGACGTATCTCTCCTTTATAGCCCTTGAACCCGTAGTCTCTACTAGCCATGTGCCCCACACCTGAGCGATGTGGATAGAGACCAGTGAGCATGCTGGCACGGGTAGGGCAGCAGCGTCCAGAATTGTAGAACTGACTGAAGCGAACACCATTTTTGGCTAGCTTGTCGATGTTTGGAGTTTGGATTTCCCCACCGTAACAACCTAGATCTGAGTAACCCATGTCATCGAGCATGATGAGGACGATGTTAGGTTTCTTAGTATCGTTCG
>CAKZNV010000007.1 GCA_937132085.1 uncultured Rubritalea sp.
CTAGAGGTCGTTGAACATCTGGAAGCCTTCTGCTGGTGTGAGGCCGTCATGGACGACACCCTTTACAGCTTTCATCATTGCGAGTGGCTTGGCTGACTGGAAGACATTACGTCCCATGTCTACGCCTGATGCACCGCACTGGATAGCATTGTAACAGAGTTCGAGAGCTTCTAGCTCTGGAAGCTTCTTACCACCTGCGATAACGATTGGCACTGGGCAAGCTGCCACTACGTTTTCGAATCCTTCTGTGTAGTAAGTCTTGACGATGCTAGCACCGTTCTCAGCAGCTACGCGTGATGCGAGGCCAAAGTAGCGTGAATCGCGAGCCATGTCTTTACCGACTGCTGTCACACCCATGACTGGGATTTCGTATTTCTGACCGATGTCTACGAGGCGGCTGAAGTTAGCAATAGTCGTAGCTTCTGTGTCAGCATCACCTACTGAAAGCATTGCTGCCATGCAGGATACGTTGAGGCGGATTGCGTCTTCTTCAGAGATGAGCACGTTGTGGTTCATTTCTGTGAGGATTGTGGTGCCTGTGTCTGTGCGGAGACAGATTGGCTTGCTGTTCTCAGCAGGGATGGATGAACGGATCATTCCACGGCAACCCATGAGGCAGTCTGCCTCTTCTGCGAGTGGTGCGATGTTGAGGTCGATACGCTCAAGACCTGATGTAGGTCCCATGAGGAAACCGTGGTCAAATGCGAGCATGACTGTGCGTCCTGATTGCTTGTTGAAGATACGTGACATGCGGTTTTTGATTCCCCATGATGCGTTGCGCATGCCTTTGAGGTAAAATGCGCTTGTGTCTGCTGGTGTGTTGAGGCCGAAGTTGTCTCCGTCTCTGATGTCGTCTAGGTCTGCCATAATATTAGTTTGGTTGGTTATTAGTTAGGTTGTTGGTTTAAAAAAGATTATATCACTCGGTCGTTTCCACCATCGATCGGGATCTGAGCTCCAGTGGTAGCACAGAAGACTGGGCCAGCTACGGTGCTCACCATGCGGGCGATGTCGGTAGATTTGATCTCGGTGCGAAGTAGGTTCTTAGTTTTATATTCTTCTACTGTCATTCCGTAGCGAGTAGCGGATTTCTGCAGAGCTTCCTCTGTCCAGATCTCGGTATCGAATACTGCATCTGGGTGGACTGTGTTTACACGGACTCCATCGGCGGCTAGCTCTAGAGCTGCTACGCGAGCGAGCTGGGTGACGCCTGCCTTGGTGACTGAATATGCTGCAGCTCCAGGTCCTGGTGCGCTAAAGTTTCTAGAACCGATAATGATGATCGATGCTGAGAATCCATGCTTGAGGTAAGGGATGGAGAATTTAAGAAATCTCTGTGTTGCCGTGAGATTGATGAGAAGGTGGAGGTCCCAACTCTTATCGAGTTCTTCGATATACTCACCAGCTTTGAAGATTCCAGCATTGGCTACGATGAGGTCAATGCCACCATACTCTGCTGCCACAGCATCCACTGCTGCTTGAAATTTTTCATTGTCCGTGATGTCACAGACTACTCCGCTGATGCCTTCGCCTGCTAAGTTTTCGACGATAGCTGGATTGACGTCCATTCCTACTACTACTGCTCCATCACGGTGCAGACGCTCGGCTGTGGCTCTGCCGATACCACCACAAGCTCCAGTCACGATCGCTACTTTGCCGAGGTGTGGCTTGTATTCATCTAGTTCTGGCTGGAAGGGTTTACGTGCTTTGGCGATTTCGAGTATTGAAGCATTGTCTCCAGCTGCTGCTTTAGCTTGGCTGAGAATGTTGTTTACTGTTTCTAGTTGGTTCATGATTTTTGTATCTGGGTTTTTGACGACGGCGGATTCTATGCTGATGTTCTGCACTTTCAGCGCAGTCTTGCGAGGGGCTGGTTTCCTAGGGCTGAAGGCTGAAGCCTGGGCTTCGAAGATTTTGTCCATTCAGAACAGCTGGATTATTCGTTGTTATTCTTTCCGTTTTGAACTTCGTCATTCGCTTGAGCATATGATTCCATGCTGAATGTTAGATGCTAAATGATTACGCTTGGTAACCGCACACTGAGGCGATGGATGAACGCATATCTAGGATGTTTTTAGCTGCGTCATTACCATCAAATACTGCGCTGCCTGTAACGATTAGGTCTGAGTTTATCTTGGCAATTTTGGCGACGTTGTCTTTTTTTACTGCGCCATCTATCGCGATGATGAGTTCTGGTTTCCAGTCACGGAGCCTCTCTACACGCTCAGCTACGACATCAAAGAAGGTGTCTTTTCCTGTGTCAGGTCCGATGGATAGCACGAAGACTACATCGATCTGATCTAAGAATGGCTGAATATCGGTGAGAGGAGTAGTAGGGTAAATGGCAAGCCCTGCGAGCACGTCAGCGCTATTGATCAACTCTAGTGCTTTTGCTACATTCTCACAATGCTCTATCTGGAAAGTGATGATGCCAGCTCCCGCTTTCACGAAGTCTGCGATGTGCTTTTCTGGTTCTACGGTGAGCAGGTGCACGTCTTTGATCAGATCAGTTTCTAAGCCAGCTAGGAATGGCGCACCCACAGTAATTTTAGGCCAAGCTTGACCATCCATGACATCGAGATGAAGTAGGTTTACCCCTGACTTTTCTAGAATAGCGATCTCTTGAGCTTGATTCATCATGCTACCAGTGAGAGTGCCGACGCTAAGCTGAGGTGAGCCGGTGCGGAGTTTTGAAATGGTGTCTTGTTTGCTCATATTAGTTTTTTTCAATAAGGTTAATGAGGGTCTTCACTGCGTATTCTACAAATTCAGGATCTTCCGCATTATTGTCTAATGCTTCGACTTTGATGGTCTTTGGCAATGTCTGCTGGAGTGATTCCCAGTAGGCTTCATCGAGCTCTGGGCTGTAGAGTTCACCGCCTTTTGCTGAATAGCTGGAGACTCCATTGAGAGGCATTAAAAAGACAGTGTTTTTGGTAGAAGACTGGAGACGTTCACCAATGTTGATTGCTATTTTGTGTTGCTCTTCTGCATTCACACGAGGGACAAATACGTATGGTGAATGCCAAGTGATGATGTGGTTTTCGTAGCCAGCCGGAACTTGGCTTGGCTGCTGAACGAGAATTCCTAGATGCTCAGATCCACCGGGGCAGATGACCTGAGGTAGTCCTAATTTGCCAGCTACGGTGAGTCTATCTGGACCCGACGCTCTGAGAACTCCGAAGGTAGCGTCTGCAATTTCACCTAAAGCGTAGTCAAAGACAGCGGTGATGATGCCCTCTCGCATCATCTGCTCCATCGCTTCACCTCCAGCACCGATAGCATGGAAGGTGATGACTTCGTAACCAGCGGCTTCGAACAGCTCGATAGCATGCATTGCTCCTTTAGTCAGAACTCCGAGGTTGGACATTCCTATGACGCCTTTAGCCTCAGATTTAGTAATACTGCGCTCTACTAGAGACATGCCATAAGCTGCCGCAGCGGCATTGGCGATGATCTTTCTAGAGAAAACATTGAGTCCTAAAATGTCCGATACAGCGAACATCATGGTGATGTCCTTGATCCCCACGAATGGGCCGACATCGCCAGAAGCTGCTGTGGACAGCATCACTTTAGGAAAGCCGTATGGCAGAGCTTGTAATACTGGAGCACAAGTGGATGTCCCCTGAGTTCCGCCAAGAGTTACTACTCCATGAATCGCGTCTTTAGCGATCAGTTCGATGAGTGTTTTTTTAGCACCTTCCGTAACAAATGGGCCTGATAGCTCACGACTAGGTTTGACCAATAGTTCTTCAAGTGAGCCACCACCTTTAGCGATGACTTCTGAGCGGGAAATGTCTGCTTCAAACCCTGGCTTACCCACTACTCCAATGTCGATGATAAGCGCTTCACCACCTAAGGTTTCGATTTCTTCACGCATCAAACCAGCCTCTGCGGCCTTGGTGTCGAGAGTGGCTAGAATCGCTATTACTTTTGGAGTCTTCATAGGTAGTGGTAGTTTAGAAATTAAGAAAAACGGATGTCAGCGAAGTCTTGAGCTGCTTTTGATACTGCTCTTTCGATCGGTAGTCTCTCTGTAGATGAACCCGTCCAGAAGCCGTGCCCAGTGGTGTTATCGAGGATATATTGAGCATCTTCAGGATTCTCTAGAGCTGCTCCGTGAGCGACTAGGATGACGTCTGGATGCACTTCACGGCACTTGGCATACGCTTCTTCAGTTATAGCGGCAGTTTCTTCGAGAGTCATGCCACCTTGGTAACCTTTGAGTCCACCTTGAGTCGTTCCTGCATGGAAGCAGAAGATGTGAGGCTTAGCTTCTCCACAAATACGGATGGAGTCTTCTAGTGTGAATCCGAGACCTACTGAAACCATGCCCATCTCTTCACGAGCATACTTGAGCATCTCAATCTCGTTATCGAGTGTGATGCCTGCTGAAGTCATTACTTTGAAAATTTCTGAATCTTTATCTACGTAGGAAATCGATGGTCCAATGTTAGAAACCGCATTTACTCCCATGTCCTTACATTGCTGTAATACCATGTGCATGTCTTTGAGAGGATCGTTTGCATTGAGGCAGGCACAGACGAATGCTTTGCCATCGAGAGCAGGCATAATGTCTTCACGAGTGTAGTCGAGTGTCTGCTTGTTAGAGTCGAGGATCGGCCACATCATGGACATGGTTCCCATTCCGTTTGCTCTGAGTCGAGCGCCTGAGAATGTATTGATGCAGTCAGTGCCAGCAGCTTCTTGGAGTTTCGCTACTAGACCACTTCCTGCGGAAGAGATCATGATTGGTAGACGATTATCTACTTTGTTTTTTAAATTGGATAGGATGGTTTCAGTGGAGATTCTTTTTGTGATCATAGTTAGTTGGCGTTGAATTTATAACCAAACCATAACCGACTAAGCTGAGTTCGTCTTGAAACTATTTACCATAGTTATGTATAAAATCGTCAATCACTGAATTCTGAATCGCTTTCTATAAGAACTCGGCGATTCTTTCATGATGCGAGAGAACTCTCTAGAAAAGTGGCTCTGATCTGAAAAGCCACAAGCGTAAGCTATCTCTGCAAAGCCTTGTGTGGTCTGCACTATCTTGTGACAAGCATCTTGCACCCTAAGGTGGCGTATATATTCCTTAGGAGTCATGCTGAAACAGTCTTTGAATTTACGCAGAAACGAACTCTGTGAGACATGCACACTCTTCGCTAGATCTGCGATAGAAATGTTCTCGCGGAACATCTCATGGATGGTGTCTAAAGCGGAACCGAGTTCTTCATTTTTAGAAAGGGAGGTAACTCCTTGGCTAAATGGTCTAGTGACTCCCACTAGGCCACAAATCATACCATTACTAGCTCTGAGAGGTTTTTTAATCGTTGTAGACCAGTCAACGAAGCCATTACCTCGTGGCACTAGCTCCACTTTATTCAAGATTGTTTCACCCGCTTCCAGCACTAATAAGTCATCACGGCGAATTTCTTCCATGAGGTTCTGAGGCATGAAATCATCATCCCTTTTTCCCAAGATATGATCCACATCATCGTCATCACCCGAATCAAAAATACTATTCAATCTAGCATTATATGCCACGTATCTTCGCTCAGTATCTTTGACAAAATAGATAAATCCAGGGAGGTCATCAAAGATGCCTGAGAGGTGCTCTACAATATCGTGCTTTTGAAAAAATCCGTCATCTTGCATCCCTAGAACTTACGCTAGTGCGGATGCTGATCTCAAGCTTTATTCGCTGAATAGATCGCTTCTTGGATCGCTTTCACTTTCACGAAATCTTTCACACCTGGTGATGACTCGGCACCAGAAGCCACGTCGAGTATGCAAGGAGCAACTTGTTTAGCGGCCAATCCCGCATTCTCAGCAGTGATCCCACCCGCTAGTATAATTGGCAAGTCAGGATGCTTTACCATGACATCCTTGGCTAAATTCCAGTCGAAGGTATCTCCCGTGCCTCCGTAGACAAGTGGAGCATGTGCATCTAGCAGAATAGCATCAGCATGATAGTCTGTGATTCGATCTAACGAATCTGCATTCGCCACACCGATCGCTTTTATAAACGGAAATCCATGTTTAGCAAATGCCTGGCAGTATTCGAATGATTCATCACCATGCAACTGAGCGATATCGATGACATTGTCTCTGAGTAGTTGCAAAATCTCTTCTGGATCTTGGTTCACGAATACGCCCACTCGAACTATTTTATTTTCTAGCTGAGGAGAAAAGGCGAGCGCATTTTCCGCAGAAATATAACGTTTTGATTTAGGCCAAAAATTAAAACCTAAAGCTTCAACTCGCATATCCACAAGCGCATAGGCATCATCCTTAGTGGTGATTCCGCATACTTTGAGTGCATTCTGTTTTTTGAAGATCTCGTTCATAGCTGTTTTTAAATCTCTTCTAGACCTTTGGATAGCTTAATTTTCAAGCAGTCTCTCACTTTACATGAACAAATGTTTTAAAAAAATCCCCTTGACGATGGCTAGGCAACTACCTAGTAAATACTCAGTTAAATACAAAAATTATGAAATCTTTATACCTACCTTTCTCCATATTAGGAGCTTTAACATTACCGTTTTTGACCTCATGTGATGGTTCTGATCCAGAAAACGAAGGCTTCGGCTTCGTTAATAATCGTTTTGACGTTACTTTCCTTAATGCTAATCTAGCAGCAACTGCAAGCATGCCGCTATTCCTTGTCTCTGGTGACGAATTCCAATTCGTTCCAGCCGGACCAACTACTTCATTCGATGAAGACTTCACTCCAGTGATGTCACGCCACGGTTCTACTCTAACAGCGACTGGACTTAACCTTGTTACGTTCGAACGTTATCAAGATCCGACTCTTCAGAATAGATTCCCAGCACTACAGGCCTCATGGACTGCTGGTGAAGGCAGCCAGACAGCTGTTCTCACGTCTGCCGACTCTATCGACCAGAATGAAATCGATATTTTCACTAGATTTGCCTTTAACAACGCTCAAAGCGGTGGTGTATTTTCTAATCCGTTCACTGACACTAACGGTGACCTCGATGGTGATATCTCTTCTGCACTTGAGCAAGCTGGACTTGTCGATGTTACTGTTTCGGAAGCTAAAGGAGACCTCATTGAAACTGAACTTCAGTCACTAGGTAAAGAGATCTACAATAACGCTGACTCTGATGATCACATGCATGGAGGTCCCCCTACTTATAGAGATCCAGCTCTCAGAGCGACCGTTAGAAGAGTATTCAGATTTACATCGACTTCTACCAATGCTGACATCATCGCCAACAGCGAGATTACAGGCACTTATCAAATCGTAGAGCAATACCAGCATTTATACACTCACGCTGAACTAGCTGATGCGCCAGGTTACATCAGAATGGTGATGCGCCAGGACGGCTTTGCAGGTGAAGAAGTCATCGAGACAGGTAACTACACTCTTAAGCTCCAAAACTAATCTTCTTACTCTCTTAGAATCTTATGAAATTCAAACAATTAATCTTCTCTTCGCTAACAGCGATAGCAGCATGTTCATTACTATCCTGTGACGGCTCTCCTTCTGAAATTCTATCTCAAGGTGATATTTTCAAGTCTCCAACTCTTAGAACTCTGGCACTTGAACAGCTAGAACTCAGAGACACACTCCGCTACACGACCACTGCAGGAGAAAGAGATCCAATCACAGGAGCATTCTACGAAGTAATTCCTGACGGAGCTGACGTTGAAGTAGCTGCGGATAGCTCTATCACCATTCGTGACGTGAACCTCACTTACGCTAAAGTAGGTGAGCACGTTTTTACCTTCACAGGTCAGGTTCCTACACGTGATTCATTTGAGGAAGCTCTTAGACTAGCGCTCGGTTCTCCGAGTGCCTTGAACAGTAGACTTCGTGAAATCCTTCTCCAACCAACACGCAGCCGTGCTGACCTCATTGAGATCATTCAGATTCTTCGTGTGCAAGATGTGGAGCTTGGTATCTTACCTGATGAAAACTCTATCGTAGGTTTAGATATAGTGGTATACAGCCATCAGATTAATTCTATAAACCGCAACCTTATTAATGGTGACATCTTTGGATTATTTAACTCTGAACAGAGATTCTTCAGAGTGAAATTCAGATTCCCAACTACTGAGCAACTTGCGGCAATCCGTCTCATCACACCATCTCACAATATCCCATTTGCGGATTCAGTAGACTTCTTTTCTATCCAGCCATTCCAAGCTGGTGTGTTTAACCTCACACTATTCAACAGACCTGTTGACGAGGTTAACCCAGATGATTTCGGTCAGTAATACTTACCTTAGTAAATAGTAAAAATTTCAACCCACACAGCTTCGTCTGTGTGGGTTTTTTTATAAAATCAACATGCAGTCACCGTAGGAGTAGAATCGGTATTCATTAGCCACTGCTTGGCGATAGGCTTCCATAGTAAGCTCTTTCCCTGCAAAGGCGCTGACGAGCATTATAAGCGTGCTCATAGGCAAGTGGAAGTTTGTCAGGAGTCTATCCACGACAGTAAACTCAAACCCTGGGTAAATGAAGATATCCGTCTCACCTACTGATTTGGTAAGCTCCGGGTTCACTCTGCCCAAGCTCTCTAACACTCGTGTGCAAGTCGTGCCTACCGCTGTAAGACGCTTGGCTCCATTGATGCGCTGTGCAGTCTCACCAGAGAGGTAGTATCGCTCTGAGTGCATTTCATGATCCACGATGTTCTCTGCCTTCACGGGTCTGAATGTGCCCACCCCGACATGCAGTGTGAGAAAGTCATGTGGTAGTGAAGCCAGCATTTCTTGAGTGAAATGAAGTCCGGCAGTAGGAGCGGCAATCGCCCCTTCTTCACGAGCAAACGTAGTCTGATAGCGGTCTAAGTCTTCTTTATCACTATCGCGGCCCATGTAATGTGGTAGCGCTAATGAGCCATGCTCATTCAGATCCAGCGCTTTATCCCATCGAATAAGACGATTACCATTTTCAAGAATTTCAATCACCTCACCCACAGCATCACCTACGGAAACTGTTCTACCGACTTTCATCTTCTTCCCTGGGCGCACCATGCAGTTCCACTCAGTGTCTGTGACTCGGTCTGTGACGATGAGTTCTATCCCTCCATCATTTGAGAAAACTCTTGCTGGGATTACCTTAGTGTCGTTGAGCAAGAGCAAATCATCTTCACTCATATACTCAGGGAAGTCTGTGAACATCCTATGCTCGATCGTGCCAGCAGCACGGTTCACTACTAACATTCTACTAGAACTTCTATCTAGCAATGGTCTGCTTGCAATCAGTTCATCGGGTAGATGATAATCAAAATCTTTTGTGCGCATAATCTTTAGTTTAGCATTCTACTACATTCACAGCGAGGCCACCTCTTGAGGTCTCTTTGTATTTTTCCTGCATATCTTTTCCAGTGTCCCACATCGTCTTGATCACTTTATCCAGTGATACGAAATGTGTTCCATCACCATTCATCGCCATTCTAGCTGCACTGATTGCCTTCACGCTACCCATCGCATTGCGTTCAATACATGGGATCTGCACCAGTCCGCCGATAGGATCACAGGTCAAGCCGAGGTTGTGTTCCATGCCGATTTCAGCTGCACACTCTACCTGAGCAGGCGTGCCTCCGAGATACTCTACTAGAGCGCCAGCAGCCATGCTACAAGCGACCCCCACTTCACCTTGGCAACCTACGTCAGCTCCAGAAATCGAGGCATTCTTCTTATAGAGTGACGCGATCGCAGCAGCGGTGAGTAAAAACCTGTGCACCCCGTTTCGATGCGGAGTGCTGGCAAATTTAGTAGCATAATGAAGCACGGCTGGAATGATCCCCGCTGCACCGTTAGTAGGAGCAGTGACAACTCTTCCACCGCCAGCATTCTCTTCATTCACAGCGAGAGCATAGAGACCTACCCAGTCAAGGATCGACAGAGGATCTGCTATCAGAGCTTCACCACGCATCAAGAGCTGCTCATGCAGCTTCTTAGCACGGCGCTTTACTTTTAGACCACCGGGAAGAACACCAGAATTGGAGATCCCATTACGAACACATTCCTGCATCGTCTCCCAGATCTTATCTAACATCTTGCGAGTTTCTTTCTCAGGACGGATGGAATTTTCATTCGCCATCATGAGCTCAGCGACGCTGCAGTTCATGCCTTCACACTGCTCTAGAAGATCATCACCAGTATCAAATGGATGCGGTGTCTCGATGGGTGTTAAAATAGGAGCATCAGCTTTAAGATCTTTCTCGGTAGAGATAAATCCCCCGCCTAGTGAGTAGTATACTTCCTCTGCTAGAACCTGCCCATCTGCATCTGCTGCGTAGAAATGCATGCCATTTGGATGTAGAGGAAGTGGCTTGAGACGTTTATAGTCAATGTGCTCACTCTCTACAAAATCAACTATCTTACCACCGGGTAAAGTGAGTTTCTTAGAGGCTTTTAAATCCTCCATTCGCTGATCCATCGTAGAGACTTCTACAGTATCTGGCATGTCACCCATGAAGCCGAAGATGATTGCTATGCCAGTTCCGTGACCTTTTCCTGTAGCTGCTAGTGAGCCATATAGATCACATCTAACAGAAGCTACTCGGGAAGAGTTATCTGACTGCATGAGCTCCTCTACGAATGCACAAGCTGCCTTCATAGGACCCACCGTGTGAGATGAAGACGGTCCTATGCCGATGCTAAATAGCTCTAGAATGGAGATGTGCATTACTGTTTATCTAAAATTTGTTAGAGAGATAATATCTCTACTTCGTAACCATCAGGATCAGTCACGAAGGCCATCTTACGGTTAGCTTCATCAGCGAATTTTTCTCTCCAGTTGCCAGGCCAGATTTCGATTCCATCGCTTTCTAATTTATCACAATAGGCGATCACATCTGCGACTCCGACGCAGGTGTGCATCAAGTCTTCAGGGAATTCGACTTTGAAATCTGGTGAATAAGTAAGCTCAAGAAAATGTTCGGAATCAGGCAGATGCATGAATGCGAGTTGATTACCTTCTGGAGAAGTTTTCTGCTCTCCTAGAGTAAACCCTAACTTTTGGTAAAAGGCGATAGAGTCATCCGGTTTTGCTACTCGTATTCTTGTGTGAAGGAATTTAATCATGTCCGATAACTACAGAAAATACATGACTACAACAATTCAAATTTGAAAGTATCTTCAGACTTACTCAGCAAGATAAGTCTGCATTGTGAGCTCACTAAATGACCAGCTTGCCATATTCGATGGTTCTACTGAAGAAGCACTAAAGAAGCTCTTGTTCCAGTTAGAACCAAAGCCGGCAGACTGATTCAGACGTGATCTCCAGATTTTCTTATCATTAATATAGACATCATAGTAGCCCTCTACATTACCATCTCTACATTTTGCCGTGATCTTGACTTCTTTATCGCCATTTGCATTGAGCTTAAGTGACTGAGATTTTCTAAAGTAGTCTGTTATGATGACATCTTCTCCAACACGCTCTACAGAAACACCCCAGCTAACTCCTTTATCTTCATCCATCCATTCGCTATTCTGAGCTTTTGAAAGATTCCAGCCTACAATATGTTTACCAGCTTTGGCTTTGACTTTATAGTTCACCACCCACCCTAGATCAAAAATATCATTCACTTGTGGTCGGCTAAACTGGTGTTTGATACCAGGGTTTTCAGTAGCACTCGTGTCGCTGAAGGACACTTCATTTTCATTTTGTTCAATGTTTTGACCATTAACAGCTTTCCAGCTCTTGTTGCCCTTGTAAGGACTTAGACTCTTAATATTGTCATCATTATTAATGTAGAGTCCGATCACATGCTTTTTCTCATCTTCTAAAGCTGCTTTTAATGCCAGCTCTTCAGGTGTAGGTTGGGCTTGTTGCTGAGGTGCTGGTTGTTGGGATCCTGTTCCACTATCGCCATCAGTAGTGCGATCTATGACCTTTTTATCATCACCACCAGTGGTAGCTACAACGATGCCTACGATGACTGCCAAAAGTCCAACTCCGCCTAGGATGAAAGGTAATGCTTTAGATTTCTTAGCAGGAGCGACAGCTACTTGCGAGATACCAGTAGGGTTAACCGCTTGAGCAGCTCCCATTTGTGATGCGGGTAGACCAGTGAGTGGACCAGTCATTGTAGATAATGGCCCAGCTCCGTGAGAAGTCTGTGCTGGGATCGCTGAATGAGGTCCGCTCTGTGGAACTACAGGTGTGGCAAGAGTATTAAGTCTAGCATTCGCTGACGCTTGTTTAGGGACTTTAGGTAAAGCAGTGAGAGCCTCACCAGTAGATGCAGGACGATCATTCGGGTCAATCATACAGAGCCAGTTAATCCATTCTACAAAATCATCTGGTGTGTCTGGAGCGTATGTTTTTAGTGGAGGTAGCCCCTCCTTATGCAGATCCCTACATTTCTCTAATGACTCGCCCGCGAAAGGGTGACCACCAGCTAAGCACATATACAAAATGTGTCCTAACATGTATAAGTCCGCTCTCGCATCTGCCTGAGAACCATCAAATAGTTCAGGCGCCAAAATAGCCGGATCTGCCATCATCGATAGCACAGAGTCTTCGCCCTGGATCAATGGTGCGAGACGGCAAAGTCCCATATCTAGAATCACGTAAAGATGTCCACCTCTCGCTCTTGGCGACATCAAAATAGAACCAGGTGTGATCGCTCCATGAACAAATCCTGCATGGTGGGCAGTGCTCAATGCGTCTAACATCTGGTTTGCTACATCATAAACATCCCAAGCCGATAGAGGATTCTCTTTAAGTCTATTATGAAGAGTATCCCCCTTCATTAACTGAGATATTATGAAGGCTCCATCCGCATCTACTCCTGCGTCATAGACTCTAAGTAAGTTTGGGTGCTGAAGTGCTGATAGGTTTTGTGATATAGATACGAAATCATCTTTATAATCAGACACACTCGTTTGCTCACACTGAGAGAAAAATCTCCGCATGGCAACCTTTCGTTTCAAGCGTGTGTCCTCGGCTTCATAGACGCCTCCTGTGCGCCCTTTGCCTAGTAATTTTATGATTTCGTAACGTTCTTCTAACATTGTAAAAGTATCAGTGATCTCTATCTGAAAGTTACTTTAAGGGTATTTTGCAGATGGTCTAGCAGATTTTTATGAGCTTTATCCACCTCGCCAGATTTTAGAGTCTTAAGCGCTGATCTGTAAGTGAATCTATAGCCTACAGATTTCTTATCCGCAGCTAGTTTGTCACCGCTAGGGTCACAGAAAACATCGAAACAATGGTAGTCCACTAACAGTGATTCGTTATGCTTAGTAATGGCTTGCTCGATCTGAGCATTAGCCAAATTAATCGGTGCTTCCATCGCAGCGTCACGGCTTGAACCAGGGAACTGCGGAAGTTCATCCACCTTTTGAATTCCTGTGTTTAACTGCTGAAGTTTTTTCAGATCTAGCTCAGCGACGTAGATAGGATTAGTAGAATCAAGCTCACGGCATCTAGCTGGTGTAAGCTGAGCGAATACTCCGAGCGGCTTACCATCAGCGAGCACGTCAGCAGCGATGATATAGCCATCTCTGTCTCTCTGCTTCAGCTGAATTAATGCTTTAGGTAGTAATGCCGAAATGATTGCTTTTAGATCGAACAGATCACTTACCTGAGGCTGCTTATTCGCCCAATTAGAGTCTGTAGATTCACCAGTCATGAGTAGTGACAGTGACTCAGCTTCGAGATCTTTCGCTTTACCCCCACCAGCATTACGGAACTGCTTACCCATTTCGAATAAACGAATGCCCTTAGCTCCTTGGCGGATATTTCTAGCGGCAGTAGCTACTAGTCCAGGCACTAGGCTAGGTCTTAAAATAGCATGATCTTCACTCAGTGGTAAGGCCACTTCGATCAGATCACCATCAGCAAGTGGTCTCAGTGGTAACGCATCTGCGAGCTTCGCGATCGTGTTCTCTGTTGCTGTGTGAGCGATGAGCTTCATGGTCTGAGTCTCATAGAAACCAACTGAAGCAAGCTGCCTCTTAGCACTCATTTGGTAGTCGTAAGCACGGTCCACATCGCTCTCAGCAACGTAGGCGCCACCGAAACGTGAAGTTACATTTTCGAGTCCATGCACACGTGCTATTTCTTCTACTAAATCAATGTGTCTACCGAGGTCTAATCTGAAGGGTGGGATCTCCCACTGATCATCTTCTTTTTCTGTTAGACCGAGTTTTGTTAGAATTTTTTTCGCAGCATCGAGTGTGATGCTGTCCGCCATCATCTGCTCTAGCTTCGCTGTATCAAGTGTTACAGGTGCTACGAGCACTGGAGGATTACCAGCTGTTAGAGTATGACTTTCCATTTCACCACCTGCTAGCTCCACGATGAGTTTCGCTGCAAATGTAGATGCTGTTAGAACACTCTGTGGGTCTGTGCCACGCTCAAATCTGTAAGAAGAATCTGAGCTAAGAGCAGTTCTACGTGAACTACGGCGGATACCTGATGGAGTGAAATATGCTGCCTCTAGGATAATATCTGTAGTCACTTCAGTCACACCACTTTCGTCTCCACCCATGACACCAGCAAGAGCCAGTGCTGTTCCGCTTGCGTCAGAGATTACTAGATCTTCAGACTGTAGTTCTAATTCTTCTCCAGTAAGAGCTGTGAACTTCTCACCTTCAGTAGCGAGGCGAATATCGAGTTTAGTGTCGACCTTAGCCGCATCAAATGCATGCAGTGGATGACCGAGCTCGTGTAACACGTAGTTAGTAATGTCTACGATGTTGTTGATTGGGCGTAGGCCGATTGCTTCCAGTTTAGCTTTAAGCCACGTTGGGCTCTCAGTGACCTTCACATTAGAAATTTTAACTGCAGTGTAGAATGGGCAGCGCTCAGGCGCAGAAAGCTGAATGAAATCAGAAGAATCCTTTGTCTCCTGTAGCGGATAAACATGAGGCTTTCTCTCTAGACCAGTGAGGGCAGAGAGCTCGCGAGCCATACCAGTGTGACTGAGTAAATCCGGACGGTTTGGTGTTACTTCTACTTCGATGATTGTGTCTGAATCATACAACTCGATCAATGGCTTACCGATCTCGAAATCTTGCGGTAAAATCATCAATCCATCTTCTGCATCGACTAAACCAATTTCACTACCACCACAGAGCATCCCCTTAGATTCCACACCTCTGAGTTTACCTTCGTTGATCACGAAGCCACCACCAAGATCAGCACCAGGAAGTGCACATGGCACTTTGTCACCGACTTTATAGTTCTGAGCACCACAGACGATCTGGCGTAGGCTCCCCTCACCTGCATCCACCTGACAGACTTTTAGACGGTCTGCATCTGGGTGTTGCTCGGCTTCCTTGACCTGTGCTACTACTACTAAATTCGTAGTGACTCCTTTAGCCTGAATACCTTCTACCTCCACACCAGCAAAGGTGAGTAAGTCATCGAGTTGTTCTACAGAGTATCCGCTAAGGTCGAGGTGGTCGTTGAGCCAGTTGAGTGAAACATTCATGTTCGTGGTATATTGATTAGACGCTAATGCGCAAGAAGTTCAATGACGCCCTAAGCGAAAAAGTCAAGGCTCTGTATAGAAAGAATACGACCTACTGGCCGAGGTTTTTAGTCAAAAACTCTCTTACTTTGTCAGTCACTTGCACACTATCCACTCGATGCGGACTATTTTTGGCAATATACAGCTCTACCTCAGATCCCACTGAAGCTATCTCATCATGCAGAATTTGCGACTGAATGAGCGGCACAGTTTCATCCTGATCCCCATGCACAATGAGAGTCTGAGGGTAGCCAGATTTGACCCAGCGAGTCACCGTTGCTTCCTTAGCCATCGTAGATGTTTCATCATGATCACCACCTAGAAGCTTCATTACTGGTGATGACTTTCTTTCCTCTCCTGCTAAGCTATCCACAAAAAGATCTACGGTTACTGGTGCACAGTAGTTCACCACACATTTCACATTCACAGGTTGTTCAGAACGACATCCACCAGCTAGAAGACAAGCCAAATGCGCTCCAGCAGATGACCCCCATAGAGCAATATTAGACGTATCAATTCCAGCAACATGTTCCTTCACATAATTTAGCGCAGCTACACAATCATCGATCGGAGCTGGCCAAGTAGCATCTTCCACAAGTCTGTAAGCTACAGAAATGAAAATAAATCCTGTGTCTAAGACCTCTGAAATTCTTTTAAAGCCACCTTCCTTATTTCCGAACTCCCAGCCACCTCCATGAAAATACATCACGACTGGTAGACAGCCACCTTTAGGATTCAGAGGTCGATAGATATCTAGCTTTTGCCTCATGTGTGTAGAACCCGAAACATAAGAAATGTCCGACTCTAAACTATAAGCTAAATTCTCCAACTCTATGATCATCTAGTCAGCTTTTCAATCCAGATTGATAGTAGAGAGAGATCCGCAGGAGTGATTCCTGAGATCCTGCTAGCCTGTCCAATCGTCGATGGGCGAATCTGCACAAGTAACTGTCTAGCCTCATTCTTAAGTCCATTAACTTCCTCATAATCAATATCTTGCGGTATTTTCTTATGTTCCATTTTTGAGACTTTTTCTACCTGACGTCGTTGACGCTCAAGGTGTCCTGCGAATTTAAAATCAGTCTCAATGATCGGCCAAAGCTCATTATCATATTTAGCAATGATTTCCTCAGGAAGCTCTTCCCAAACATTTTCTGGACGTCTAAACCAATGGTCGAGTCGCACCTGTTGATAAGTAGTCGCCTTGATATATTCGGCCGCTTCAGCTAGCTTTGCGATTTTCTCCTCAGTGCGTCGCTGGCGCTCCTCCGTCACTATGCCCCGCTCAGCAGCTAAAGGTGTGAGTCTCAGATCTGCATTATCCTGACGCAGCAGCAGGCGATATTCAGCTCTACTAGTAAACATACGATACGGCTCAGTGCAGCCTTTCGTCACTAAATCGTCAATCATCACACCGATGTAAGCTTGATCTCTACCAAGAATAAATGGCTCTTCGCCTCTGACTTTCAGCACCGCATTCACACCAGCCATCAAACCTTGTGCTGCCGCTTCTTCATATCCAGAAGTTCCGTTGATCTGTCCTGCAAAGTATAAATTCTCTACAAGCTTCGTTTCTAAGGTGAGCTTAAGCTGAGTGGCTGGACAGTAGTCATACTCCACAGCATAGCCTGGACGGATGATCTCCGCATTCTCTAAGCCTTCGATAGAGCGAATAAAATCCAGCTGCACATCGTAGGGCAACGAAGTCGAAACTCCATTAATATAATACTCGTGAGTGTGTCTTCCCTCTGGCTCTAGGAATACCTGGTGCCTTTCCTTCTCCGCAAATTTCACTACCTTGTCCTCAATACTCGGACAATAGCGTGGTCCTACGCCCTCGATCTTTCCAGAATACATCGGTGACTGATGGAGATTCTCACGGATTACATCGTGAGTTTTTGGGTTAGTGTAGGTGATCCAACACGGCACTTGTTCCACGTGGAACATTTCATCGCCCCAAGGATTTAGGGTGAAGATGTCATTTGGCTCCTTCTCGATAGTATCATAGAGATAGGAAAATTTAGGGATTGGGAAATCACCCCCCTGCTTTTCGCACTTACTAAAATCAATTGATCGCCCATTGATACGACATGGAGTTCCTGTTTTAAATCGCTCTACCTCAAATCCGAGTTCTTTCAGACTGTCACTGACTGTAGAAATGGCATCGCCCATGCGACCACCTTTTTCGTTTTTTAGACCTACATGCATGAGTCCACGCATGAATGTGCCAGCACTTAGAATGACTGTTTCAGCACTGATCTCCATTTGAAGACTCGTTCTGATTCCTTTAACTTTACCCTCTTCTACTAAAATTTCTGCTACGTTGCCTTGGTGGAGATCCAGATTATCTGTGCTCTCTACTACGTGCTTCATGCGGAATTGATATGCCTTTTTATCGCACTGTGCTCTAGGAGCTCTCACTGAAGGCCCTTTTTTCTGATTGAGCATTCTCCATTGGATAGCTGTCGCATCAGTATTCAGTGCCATAGCGCCACCTAGTGCATCAATCTCTCGCACCATGTGACCTTTCGCTAAACCTCCAATAGCTGGGTTGCAAGACATTGCACCTATCGTATCGAGGTTCTGTGTAAGTATCGCTACAGAGCTCCCCATTCTAGCTGCAGCCAGTGCAGCTTCTACACCGGCATGGCCAGCGCCAATGACTAAGACATCATACTTTTTAGGATAAAGGAACATGGCAGATAGATAGCTTGGCTTACCTCAATCGTCAATAATCAACCGCTTCAGTCTACAGATGTTCCACGTGGAACAAAGTTAACGAGAATTACATAAAAAACACTTTGCCCAGCTAGCAAACTGATATTACTATCTCGTGCATGAGACACCCATGGATTGCCGCTATTATAATAGCAACGCTACTTATTTTGTTCAGAATCACAACTGCACAAGATCCTGATCTTGCGAACTTTTCACCATTCGCCGCCCTCTTCTTTTGTGGCGCTGCTTTCTGGTCTACTAATAAACTTCTTCTTCCAACAGCTATGTTAGCATGGTTGATCTCTGGACCTATCGTAAGCTCTCTCCAGGGTTACCCAGCATTCCACGTTACTTCGCTTTTCACCGTCTTAGGATTCGCTGCAATTGTCTGTGTTGGCTTCATGATTAAAAATAAGTCCGTCGACAAACTAGTCTTCGGAACAATTGTCGGAGCTACTCTCTTCTACCTTATTACTAACACAGCATCATTTGTAACCGACCCACAGTATCCTAAAACTCTCCAAGGTTTCACTCAGAGTCTCTGGACAGGATCACCACTAGCCACCACTCCTACTTGGGCATTCTTTAGAAATAGCCTCGTAGCCAACACACTTTGCACTAGCTTATTTTTAGCTCTCATGCACATACCAGTCATTCAGAAAAAGACCCAATTTAGCCTCAGCTCATCTAAGGCGTAATCATCAAACTAAGATTTAATCACTATGGATATCACCACGTCAGACTACTCAGGATACGCGATCAATCAGAAGCTTACTCCAGAAGACAAGATAGACATCTACCGCACTCTCTCAAGAATGCGTAGATTCGAACAAGGAACTCAGAAGCCATACAGCCAAGGAAAGATGGGGGGCTTCCTCCACCTCTACATCGGCCAAGAGTCTGTAGCGGCTGGCACTATCTCCCTCTGTGGAGAAAATGATCACGTTATCACAGCTTACCGTTGTCACGCTCATGCGCTCGCATGTGGCATGACTATGGATGAATGTATGGCTGAGCTATTCGGTAAATACACAGGTTGCTCTAAAGGCAAAGGTGGCTCAATGCACTTCTTTGACCCTGCTAAGAACTTCTGGGGCGGACACGGAATCGTTGGTGGTCAGACACCTCTCGGACTTGGTCTAGCATACGGTGTGAAATACAAAGGTCTCAAAGGCTGCTGCCTCTGTTACCTAGGTGACGGTGCGATCAACCAAGGCGCTTTCCACGAATCACTCAACATCGCTGAACTTCACAACATCCCAGTGATTTATATCATCGAGAACAACGGCTACTCTATGGGAACTAGCCAGAACCGTTCATCAGCTTATAAGGACTGCCTAGCACAACGTGCAGAGGCATACGACATGGCTTGGGACATCGTAAATGGTGAAGACATCTACGAGGTCAGAGCTAAGACTCAGATCGCTATCGACCGTGCTCATAACGAATCTAAACCAACAGTCCTAGAAATCACTACTTACCGTTACTACGGTCACTCAGTAGCTGATGCTAACCACAAGAAATACAGAACTCCTGAAGAGATCACTAAATACAAGAATGATCACGATCCAGTGAACCTCTGGAAAAACAGAATCATCGGTGAAGGAATTATCAGCGAAGAGGAAGTCAAAGCCATCGATACAGCGGCTAAACAAGAAGCAGCAGCAGCGGTGAAATTCGCAGAAGAATCACCAGATCCACCAGTAGAATCCATCTTCGATGACGTTTACTGGGAAGTCGATAACAACACAGAAGCAGGTAACACTGGTCGCCACTTCTTCAACGATTAATACAATTTCACACCAAACCATTTCAAACTAATGAGAGAACTAGAATACAGACACGCACTCCGTGAAGCCTTCGACGAAGAGCTAGAACGCGATGAAAACGTAGTCATCATGGGAGAAGAAGTCGCCCAATATAACGGAGCTTACAAAGTCACCCAAGGTCTATGGGACAAGTGGGGTGACAAGAGAATCGTCGACACTCCTATCTCAGAAGCCGGATTCATCGGTATGGGCATCGGCGCATCTATGCTAGGCATTCGCCCAGTGATGGAGCTCATGTTCTGGTCATTCCACTCAGTGGCATTTGACCAGCTAGTAAATAATGCTGCGCACATGAGATACATGTCTGGCGGTAAGGCTAACTGCCCTATCGTAGTCCGCGGACCTGCTAACGGAGGCACAAATGTAGGTGCCACTCACTCACACACTCCAGAAGGCCTATTTGCGGCATTTCCGGGGCTTAAAGTAGTATCACCTGCCACTCCATCAGATGCTAAAGGCCTCATGAAGGCAGCTATCAGAGACAACGATCCAGTTTATGTCATGGAGAACACGCTTCTCTACGGCATGAAGGGCCCAGTGCCTGAACCAGCTGACGGAGATCATTTCATCCCACTCGGTGTCGCTGACATCAAACGTGAAGGCACAGACGTAACACTCGTGGCACACGGTCGCTCAGTGCTCCACGCACTCGATGCAGCCGTCATCCTCCAGGAAGAGCATGGTATCAGCGCTGAAGTAGTGGATCTACGCTCTATCAGACCACTCGATCAGGATGCTATCATCAACTCTGTGAAGAAGACTAACAGAGCTGTCATGGTGGACGAGAGCAAGCCATTCTGTGGTGTTTCTGCTCAGATTATCACTCTGATTCAGGAATATGCATTCGATTACCTAGACGCACCTATCAAGCGAGTCACTTCACTTGATGCTCCAGCTATCTACGCACCAGCACTCGAAAACGAACAGCTACCAACAGTAGCTAAGATCATCACAAAAGTGCTCAGCATCACACCTGTTAAGAAGTAGTATTTTAGAATGAGTATGATCAAATACACGCATCGACCAGGAGGTTCAGCAAATTGCCCAGAGTGCCGAGAGGCTATCTCTAAAGAGGCAAATATCTGCCCTCATTGTCGATCTGATTTGAAAGAAAATAAACAATGGCAGGAGCAAAAATCATCTTCAGGATGTGCTGCCATGATGACCATCTCTGCTATTGGATTGATCACACTCGCATACACTGTAAAAGAAATTATTAGCTAATTTTTAATAGTCTAACAAAATCTAACAAGAGCCATTCTAGTAATCTAGGATGGCTCTTTTGTTAGAGTGAATCATTAGACCTCTTTAGAGAAATCAACACTGTCTGAAAACTCTTCAAACTTCTCGAAAAATTCTATAATATCGGACTTTTCTAAGCGAGAGTTAACAGTCACAAATCTAACAAACGTGTCTTCTTTGAAAACTCCATAGCCTACCATGAGCTTGCCATGGCTAGCGAGTGCATTACAGATTTTTTCTGGTGGGATGTCTTTGTAATTAAAGCAAACAGCTGTTGATTCATCGAAGCTATATAGCTGGTAGTCTTTATGATTGAGCACATAGTCTCTTCCTACATCTGCTAGGTGGAATAGTTGATCCACAGCACTCTCCAGACCTTGTGTGCCAATGGATTTCCACAGACACCAGAATTTAAAAGCATCATTTCTTCTACCACACTGGAGAGATGTTTTACCTAGATTAAAGTCATCACTATCGCCTTGATAAAGGTAACTAGCCTCTTGAGAAAATGACTCTAACAGTTGGCTCTTATGTTTCGTCACGATCAGTGAACAAGACAAGGGAGTGCCTAACATTTTATGAGGATTCATCGTGAATGAATCACTTCTTTCTAGACCGCCAATGAGATGCTTATGTTGCTCACTAAAGATAACACTACCACCATAAGCTCCATCTACATGTAGCCATAAATTATACTTCTCAGTGACATCAGCAATTCCATTCACATCATCAAACGCTCCGAGAACTGTCGTCCCAGCAGTGACGTTTACAAAGAATGGATGCAAGCCATCATGCATGTCTTTCTTGATCATTTCTTCGAGCTTGGAGACATCGATCTGACCTTTATCATTCACATCAATATACCGGACATTCCCCTTCCCTACTCCTGAGAAACTAGCATTTTTAGCAATAGAATAATGAGCATCTACAGAAGTATAGAGAACCAGTTGCTTTCTCACACCCTTATGCTGGATTTCAGAATCATAGGCGTCTCTAGCCATCAGCATCGACATGAAATTACTCATCGACCCACCAGGCGCAAATGTGCCACCAGAGGTCTCTGTTGGATAACCAATGCGTGAACAGATCTGCTGTAAAACCTCAACTTCAATCCCCACATGTGGTCCTCCAACCTTATACGTATACATGCTAATATTGAGCATAACAGTTAGTAACTCACCCAGCGTCGCTGAAGGCACTCTGCCTCCGAATAGCTGATTAAAGAAAGATTTACTAGCAGTTCTAGGAGTATTGAGAACGATCTTTTCTAACACAGATTTGAGCTCTGTATCAGAGATAGGTTTATCTTGGATAGCGATGTCAAAGACCTCTTTTATGTCCTCAGGAGAACCTAGTTTAACAACTGGATCCGCATCCTCAAGATTGAGTAGCGCATCGACTAATTCATTAAATATTTTCAGTTCTTCCTTCATTGTAGAAGTAGAGATTCACCCTCATAGAGGTAGATGTAAAGACGCAATTATTCTCACAGATTATACCTGTTAGAAATAGAATTTAGCGTAGACCTACAGCCTTACGCACTCTGTCTAGAACCTTACTAGATTCAGCTCTAGCCTTCTCAGCGCCATTAGCGATGACTTGATTCACATAGTCTAGATTCTTCTCTAGCTCTTCACGCTTGGTTCTAACAGATTCAAATTTCTCCCAGTATGCATCAAACAACTGCTGCTTGAAATGGCCATATCCCATCCCCTGCTCACCGCTGTAGCCATGCTCCTCGATCATCTGATTCACTGCTGCCTCATCGGCGAAAAGCTTATACAGAGCAATCACAGTAGAGTTATCAGTAGGCTTTGCTTCGACAACTTCATGAGTAGTAGTAATGATCTTCATGATCGTTTTACGAATCGCTTTCTTACCACCAGTTAGAGGAATAGTATTACCGTAGCTCTTACTCATTTTCTGACCATCCAGACCAGGCACCACCGCTGTGGATTCCTTGATCTGAGACTTAGGAATTACGAGAGTCCCCTCTCCAAATTTATCGTTAATCTTACCTGCAAGATCACGCGTCACCTCAAGGTGCTGCTTCTGGTCTTTTCCGACAGGGACAAGGTTCGCATCATACAGTAAAATATCAGCAGCCATCAGCGCAGGATAAGCGAAGAGAGCGTGATTTGCATCAAGCCCCCTATCGACTTTATCTTTATAAGAATGGCAACGTGACAGCAATCCCATTGGGCAAACTGTAGAAAGAATCCATGCGAGTTCATTCACCTCTGGTATGTCGCTCTGGCGGAAAATTGTCGCCTTTTCGGGGTCTAAACCACAAGCCAAGAAATCGATCGCTAAATCCTGCACATTGGCACGGAGAGTCGCTGCATCTGACATTGAAGTCATCGCATGATAGTCTGCAATAAAGTAGAATGCCTCGCCTTGATCCTGAAGATTTACAGCAGGTTCCATAGCTCCAAAATAGTTCCCTATATGAAGCTTACCACTAGGCTGAAGTCCTGTTAAAATACGCATGCAAGCGATCTAGCCTATATCCAGTTAATTGGCAATAGTTGACTGTAGCGACCAATAATTATAAGTCATTATCGTCCACATCATCAAAAGATCTTCTCAACGGAATTTGATTATTTTCACGATAATATTTAGCATCATCAATCGCAATTTTTAGCCAAGCCAATTCTTTAATTGCTAGAGGTGGAATACTACCTGTCAAAGCATCAATGATGGTGGGAATATTCTCAGCAGTTCTCATAATATTTCTATCATGGAGGTCATCTACTAACCAGGCGCTCCCGTTTATATAGGTAATAGCAGTTGTTCTACGAAATGTTGAGCCAATAGGAACTATACCACGAATTGCATGAACTGAAACTTCTCTGTCTTCATGAAAATCTTCTCTAGGATTAGCAAAAGGTTGTTTAGAAATGAGGTAATCACCAGTATCTGATAAACCTACTATTTCAGACACTAAAGCGCCTGCATCATTTAAAATCGATAACTTTTTAAGGGTATCAAATAAGTTAGCATCCGCTAGTTCGATTTGAAAATCACCATCATCGTCACGCTCAACAACAACTTTTTTACCCAGTGATCCATTCGATCTTAGGTCAAACAGTTTATAAACTACACCATTTTTCTCATCGTAATAAGGAGCTGCTTCAGCACCACTCATTAGAGGCTCTAGTTCTTCAGAAGTTAAGAAACCGTCATTGTCTTTGAAAATACCAAGTTTTTCTAAGGCTATTAGTGGGACATCCCAACTGTTGGCTTTTCTGGTAAAAGAGGTTGCCCAAACATCAGCCTGAAGCGATTCGCTCGGTGGAGTTTGCTGAGATATTTCCATGATTCCGACCGTTCTTGCTCGGTTAAGGGCAGAGCAAGCTGCTCGCAATCGTTCAGAATTAAATCTTCCTGTGATTGCGGTTGCGCATCCTGTTCTGTAATCAAGGTAATATTGGTAGTCTTCGCTTTCATTCAAAATATGAAGGTTTCGGTTATACAAGTATTATACTAGTATATTGCTAAAATATCTAGGATTAAAATGGGGAATAATAAACGATAATATGCTAAATCTAATCCAAGAACTTCCCCGGATTCAGAATACCTTTTGGATCTAGAGCTGCTTTCACGGCTTTGTGAGCAGCGAAACTTACTTCACCTAGAGCTTGCTTAATCCAGCGTTTCTTCGCTAGGCCTACTCCGTGTTCACCAGTGATAGCACCTTTATTATTCAACACCCAAGTGAAGAGCTTATCGAGCGCATCATCTGCTACTCGTTTGATCTCTGGATCTGAGTAATTTTCCACCATTAAATTGGTATGAATATTGCCATCTCCTGCATGACCAAAACATGCCACAGGAATGCCAGTATCAGCCTGAAGCTGCTGCGCAAATTCTACTAGCTCTACCAATTTAGAACGTGGAACTACGATGTCTTCATTAAGCTTCGTCAGTCCAGTATGTCTGAGAGAATATGAGAAATCTCTACGTAGTTGCCAAATGCTTTCACACTCCGCTTCGTCTTTAGCCACATTAATTCGTAGCGCTCCGAGACCTTCTAGAAATTGTTTTAGTGACTCTAATTCTGCCGCTACTGATCCCATTCTTCCATCGATTTCTACCATCAGATAAGCATCGCCTGGAGGGAGCTTGTCTTCACCGAGATAATCTCTTGCTGCGGCTAGAGTAAATGCATCCGTAATCTCCAACGCACTTGGCAGAACACCACTATCTAAAATAGCCTGCACCGCCCCTGCTGCTTGGCTGAAATCCTCAAACGCAGCACCTAACATCGCACGTGTTTCTGGATGTGGAATGATGCGTAAAGTAGCCTCAGTGACGATGCCTAACATTCCCTCTGAACCACACATTAGAGTTGCTAAATCAAAACCAGTTTTATTCTTATGGCATCGACCGCCGAGCTCTAACACCTCCCCTGCTGCTGTCACTACTTTGAGGCCAAGCACATACTGCTTAGTCACTCCATATTTCAGACAACGTGGACCTCCAGCATTGGTTGCTATATTTCCGCCCAATGAGCATTCTTTTAACGAAGCTGGATCTGGCGGATAATACCAACCAACCGCTCTCGCTGCATCTTGTAAATCTCCTGTGATGACACCCGGCTGAACTACAGCACATCCATCTGCTGGATTGAGTTCTAGAATGTCATTCATTTGCGCCACAGATAGTGCTATACCGCCTTGAACAGGCACACAGCCGCCAACGTATCCTACTCCAGCTCCACGCGTATATACGGGAACCTCGTGCTCATTTGCGTAGCGCATAACTTTGACCACATCTTCCGTGCTCTGAGCAAGAACCACCACTTCTGGCGGACTACTTGCATACCATTTATCCACGGAATGCACACTCACCACATCATCTGCTACAGAAACAGAGTTCTCACCTAACAGATTACAAAGATCATTATATAGAGTATTCACACGGTCGATTTAGCTCAATCTCTAAGAAATAGCAACATTCACATGGATTTATCAGTAAAGTTAAGCTATTCTTCTAACAACATGGAAACATTCACAAATCTCATCAGCCACCCATTCTCCTGGGGCCTTATCATCGGCCTCGTTCTTCTGGTGCTCTCATGGAAATCTAGTCTCACTCACAAAAAGTATCTCAAATCGGAGATCAAGAGACTCACCTCAGAAGGTAGTGAACTACAAACTCACCTTAGCACTCAGCTAAAAATCAACGCCAAAGGAAACGAATCCCTCCAGACTCAACTCGATGAAGTGACAAAGCAGAATGAGACACTCAGAATCAATATTCAGAACCTGCAGCAGAAGCCTGAAAAAGCTGAGCACCGTAGACTAGAAGTCATGGAAATGGCTGTCACCTCAATGCGTGAACAGGCACCAGGATTTGCCCAAGCATGGGAGAAATCACTCCGTGAAGCAGAAGACAGCATGGAAGCTGCAGAATCAGGATTTACTAAACTCATTCGTAAAGTAGTCCCCACCTTCCGCAGCACTCCAGCTACTGCTAAAAACGATACAAAAATGATAGAAGCTGAAGTATCTAACGGCTCAGATTAATTACTCGTCATCAGACTCTTCTAAAGGCTCCTCAACGGGAGCCTTTTTTTGTGCTCGTGCCTTGTAGACACTGGCTCTTGGTTTGATATTGATCGTGTAGGTAGTGAAACTCGCTGTGCAAGCGGTCTTCTGGAGTAAATTCTCTAACACTGTCCCTGCAGGCACATTTTTAAGCTTCAGTGTGATACTCTCATTACCTAGATATCGTTTAGGATCTTGAATCACAAAGTTTGGAGTCAATTTATCTCCTGAAGCAGTCTCTACTTTGGCTCCTAATAGACGAATTGCCTGCGCCAATGTCAGATCTTTGAAATCAACTTCTTTGATCATCACCGCATTAAAAATACGCTTCTTTTTCGCTAAGACCATCTGACCACCGTTGAGTCTGATCTGACGCTGCAATGCTATCCCCTTAGCATAGCTAGGCTTCTCTGCAAGCAGCGCTCGGAGGGTTTGTCTCGCTGCATCGATGTCACCGTCCTTGTAGGCTCTCTCGGCCATATTATACATTGCTTGCAAATGCTGTGCTTTCTTCTGTCTCTCAACAATTGTATCTTGAGCCATGACTCCACTCACCATTGCTAAGGATACTCCTAGTAATGTGACTGATCTTTTTAGTGTGTTAGTTCTTTTCATAAATTGGTTTGGTTTTAGATTAGTTTCATCAAGTCTATTTTAGAGAGAAACAAAACGATTGATTCATGGCTTACTACGTGAACTTACTCACAAGGTTATTATATTTCTTTATTTAAATAGAAAACATATCTTCTTCTTAAGCGTGTGAACAAGTCGCCGATTTAGCTGTTCCTCACCTAAAGTATCAATGTTCCACCGTGTTAATAGAGTGTGTAAAAACTATCAGTGGCTCTGGGCAAACTAGCCTATCACAGTAAAAGTTATTCCCTATTATTCTCAATCCACAGTTTATTCACAACAAGAACTTCACTTATTAAAGCTTATTCACAACCGTTCACAGCCCTCATTTGCTATTTTGGAGAGTGATCGAATTCAGCTTTATTGACAGAAATGATACCGTCTGTTAGAGTGAAGTATGGATTGGATGATAAGTATATTAGCAGGTGCTATTGGTGGAACAGTGGCAGGTAGTGTCTTTTTTAAGCTCAGTCTTGGTCGATACTTTAACTCAATAGTGGGAGCTCTGACAGCTTTGGTCTTCATGCTGGCTAGTATAAGACTGATTAATTTGTCGTCTGATGGCTTAGTAAATGCTCTCATTTCTAGTGTTGTCGTTGGATTTCTAGCTATGCCTATCGCTGGAATTCTCAAGAAATCACTCAAGAAGTAGCCTAATCTACTCATATAGATTCTGTTGACTCTTTATTTTAACAATCTAACATAACTTCATTATGGAAATCATTATCAGCATTATTACAGGACTTCTCGGAGGAGGAGGCGTCGCAGGAGCATTGAAAAAACTCAGCTTGGGTAAGATGGGTAACCTAATCACAGGTGGACTCGGTGGATTACTAGGTGGTCTAGGCCAGAACTCAGGAGCACTGAGTGACATCTTAGGTCAGATGACTGGAAACACTGCTGGCGACGCAGCAGTAGCTGGCGCAGCTGGTGGCGGCATCCTCATGACTATCGTAGGATTTATTAAAAACAAACTGCTTAAAAAGTAAGCTCATCACAAATCATTTTATCTAACGCACTCGATCTGAATCATTCAGCGAGTGCGTTTTTTTTATCTAAAACTCCAAACCTGGTGGGACTGGAGAGGTATTTAAATTAGTTCGTTTTGTTATATTGTCAGCGTAGCGAAATTGGTTATGGTGAGCGCACGCTATGTCAGACTCATTTGTTCATCTCCACGTTCACACAGAATATTCAGTAAAAGATTCGATCGTTCGTATCAAGGATCTTGCGGCAAAAGTCTCAGATTTTGAGATGCCTGCAGTGGCGATGACTGACCACGGAAATCTATATGGAACGGTGGTTTTCTATCAGAAAATGCATGGAGCAGGAGTGAAGCCTATTTTAGGTTGTGAGGTCTACTTAGCGCCAACATCACTAGAACAGAAGAAGGATTTCCCTGGTCGTAAACGTTCTACGCATCTCACACTTTTAGCCAAAGATACTGTAGGCTGGAATAATCTTACTAAGCTTGTTTCAGTAGGTCATCTCGATGGCGACTACTTCGGTGAGCCTCGTGTCGACAGAGAAACTCTGGCAAAATACTCAGAAGGCGTAATTTGTCTCAGTGGCGATGAAGATGGACCTATTCAAGAGTGGCTGGATAAGGGAGATCTGGATAAAGCTCGTGAGGAAGTAAAGCTCCTCAAAGACATCTATGGAGCGGATGATTTCTACATCGAGCTCATGGATCACCATCTGGAGCATCAGTCTAAGAATATCCCTATTTTATGCGGGTTTGCAGAGGAATTTGGTCTTAAAGTAGTGGCTACCAATGATGTCCACTTCATCGAAAAACAAGACCATGAAGCTCTCGATTGTCTGATCTGTATTGGCGAAGGTAGACTCCTACTCGATGAGAACCGTAAGACATACTCAAATCAGGTATATTTAAAATCACCAGCGGAAATGCGTGAGCTGTTTAAGGATATTCCGGGCGCTTGCGATAACACTTTAGAGATAGCGGAGAAATGTAATGTAGAAATCATTCTAGATCCGACTTCCTCTGAGAAATACCCACAGTTTGAGTCACCAGATGGCTCACCACGTGAAGAGTATTTCCGCAAGGTCTGCTATGATGGTCTCAAAAATCGTTACCCGCAAAAACGCATCGACGAACTGTGTAAACGTAATGAAGTGGATGAAGAGGGGATGTGGAAAATCCTTCATGAACGCCTAGATTACGAGATCGAAACAATTAACTCGCTAGGCTTCGCATCTTACTTCTTGATCACTGCCGACTTTATCAACTGGGGCCGCGAGCAGGGCATACCAGTAGGGCCTGGAAGGGGATCAGCAGCTGGATCACTAGTGGCATACACGATGGCAATTACTGACATTTGCCCTATACTTTTCGGACTACTTTTCGAGCGATTCCTTAACCCAGAGCGTGTTTCTCCACCCGATGTGGATATTGACTTCTGCCAGACTAGACGCCCAGAAGTGATCCAGTATGTGCGTGAGAAATACGGTGAACGCTGTGTTTCCCACATCATTACATACGGCACAATGGGTGCTAAATCTGTGATTCGAGACGTAGCGAGAGTATTGGGTGTTTCCTATGGAGATGCGGATACGCTAGCTAAGCTTATCGAGGCTGTGCCTGGTGTCACTCTTAAATCTGAATGGGATGCGAAAGAAGAACTACGTAATGTGGTAGAAGCATCATCTACATTCACGGAGCTCTGGACATTTGCTACTAAACTAGAAGGTCTGACCCGAAACACGGGTGTCCACGCTGCTGGTGTGGTTATCGGTGATGGTGATCTTGACCATCACGTCCCACTGGCACGTGCTAAGGAAGGGGAAGTAGTCACTCAGGCAGACATGAATGCCATCACAGAGATCGGCCTTCTAAAGATGGACTTCCTCGGACTGAAGAACCTCACTGTCATTCAAGATGCGATTAATCATATCCATCTCCACACTCCAGATTTCGATATCTACGAGATAGAGCTAGACGACAAACCTGCTCTAGACCTCCTCAACCGTGGTGAGACCATGGGTGTCTTCCAGCTGGAATCCGGTGGTATGGTCGAGACTTGTAAGAAATATGGAATCGATAAGATTGACGACATTATTGACCTTCTCGCTCTCTACCGACCGGGTGCGATGCAGTTTATCGACCAAATGATCGACGTCAAAAAAGGTGTCACTGCGGTAGAGTATGAGCACCCACTGCTAGAAGAGATCTGTGGAAATACCTACGGAGTAATGATCTATCAGGAACAGGTGCAGAATGCTGCTAAGCTGCTAGCTGGTTACACACTCGGTGGTGCGGATATTCTTCGTCGTGCGATGGGTAAGAAAAAAGCCTCTGTGATGGATGAACAGCGTAAGACATTCGTCAAAGGCTGTGCAGATGCCAACCAGATCCCAGCAAATCTAGCCAACAAGATTTTCGATAAGATCGCTAGTTTCGCTGGATATGGATTCAATAAATCTCACTCAGCCTGCTACGGACACATTTCCTATTGGACTGCCTACTTGAAGGCGAATTTCCCAGTAGAATTCATGTCTGGCTTGCTGTCTAACGAACTTAATAATACTGAGAAAATTGCTATTTTCATCTCAGAGTGTCACCGCATGGGCATCGAAGTCCTGCCACCAGATTTAAATCAATCTATGGTGAAATTCGCCCCAGAGAAGACACCATCTGGCAAAATGGCAATCCGTTACGGACTAGCAGCAGTCAAGAACGTGGGTGAAGCCGCGATGGTGACTGCTGTTGCTGAACGCAAGAAGAGCGGACCATTTGTCTCAATGGAAGACCTGTCTAACAGGCTAGACACCAAGGTCGTCAACAAGCGCATCTTAGAGAACCTCATCAAAGCTGGAGCTCTAGATTTCACGAAATTGAACCGTGCAACACTCGATTCTAAGCTAGCCAATGTGATTTCCTCAGCCTCATCCACCCACCGTGACAGAGCGGCTGGGCAGGGGAGTATGTTCGACAACATGGACTTCGGTGCGCCTGAGCCAGCCGCAGATACTCAAGGCTACATAGCAGAGTGGACTAAGGATGAGCGCCTTTTAGAAGAGAAGACTCTACTAGGCTACTACACCTCAGGTCACCCACTAGATGCTGTCCGAGTCCAGCTGGATAAGGATATGTATACTAAAATTGCGACGATTGATGAAGTAGATATCAGTGATCGTAAGAAACGCCTACGTATCGCTGGGATTATCAAGACTGTAGAACACCGCATGACCAAAGGAGGTAAACCATTTGGAATTATAACCATTGAGGATCTTACTGGTGTGCGTGAGGTATTGTCTTGGTCAGAAAGTTACACACCCGCTAGTGAAGAGGGGCTATTAGAGTCTGGGAGCTTGGTGAAAATGTTTATCAATATCCAAGAAGACGACCGTAACCCTGGGCAACGCCGAGTTTCAGGTAGTAAGATAGAACAGATAAAATCCAAGGTTAAAGCCAAGAACTCTAAAGACGATTTCAATCTTCTATTATTCACCACTAGACATAATCAAGAAGACCTAGATGAAATTCTCAAAGTCATTCAAAAATACCCTGGGAAAACCAAAGTAATTCTAACTATTCAGAACACACTAGGTGAGCGAGTCCAATTAGAACTACCTGATCGACTGTGCATTAGAATGAATAGAGATTTAGACAAAGAATTAGCAAGGTTTTTAGCGTAGTCCCTACTTAGCCCATAGAGAGTAGGGTTTAGTAGGTAGATACAGTCTATTCATTTTCTAACTATCCATAGTAAATGTAGTTAGCTTATTGTTAGTTAGTTGTGTTTATGTTTCTGAGCGATTTTGTATTTCCGTTTGAATTATACCTATTGATTCAGTAATTTATTTCTTGCGTATGTCACACTATAGACATAAGCGATTTACAGTCTTAGCCAACTAAGACGTATTTGATACGTCACAGTATCACCAACACCACAAATGAAACTATCTAGCTTACTTACCGAAAGTCAGATTATCCTCGATCTTCAATCAGAGGAGCATATCCCTGCGATTGAGGAGTTGGTAGAACATCTTGATACGATTGGGATGCTCACTGGTGAAGCTAAAGATGATGCATTGGTAGCCTTACATGCACGAGAAGACCAGATCAGCACTGGTATCGGCTCTGGAGTTGCTATTCCACATGCGTTCTCTGATAAAGTAGACAATGTCATCGCCATCTTTGGTAGATCATTGGTTGGTGTAGATTTTGAAGCTCTCGATAACGCACCAGTTAAATTCATCTTACTTTTCGTAGTGCCTAAGAAGGACTACAACATGCACCTTCAGACGCTCGCTGCTATCGCTAAGTTGTTTAACAACTGCGAAGTGCGTAAGCAAATGGAGCTAGCTGAGTCTAGGGAAGAAATCCTAGCAATCTTCGGCTCTAGGCCATCTCGTATTGCCACTGATCGTGTTTTTAGAATGGATTCCTAATTTAGGACCACTTCTCTACCCATAAGCAGGGACTTACGCTTGACCATTGTTCCGCTTTGCTTTCTTCTTCACCCATAAATTTTTATCGAACCATTATGTCTACATCACTCACTATTCAGTCCCAGCTTCAGGAGAAACTCACTGCCGCACTCATCGCAGCCGGAGTAGAGCTTCCAGAAGGCATCAGCCCAGCACTTTCCATCTCGGCTGATCTCAGATTCGGCGACTACCAGAGCAATGTCGCCATGATGTTCGCCAAAAAACTCAAGATGAATCCTCGTGAGCTAGCTGGAAAAATCGTAGCCGCACTCCAAGAGTCAGGCACAGACGAGCTAGCCACTACCGATATCGCAGGACCTGGGTTTATTAACTTCCGCGTCACTCAGCAAGCATGGTCTGAGCGTGTAAATCTCCTCGTATCGGACGATCGCCTAGGAGTTCCACAAGCATCTAACCCTGCTAATATTGTAGTAGATTTTTCCGCACCTAACGTAGCAAAACCGATGCATGTAGGGCACATTCGTTCTACCATTATTGGTGACTCACTTTCTAGAATCTCACGCTTCCTCGGACACAATGTCATCACTGATAACCACATCGGCGACTGGGGAACTCAGTTCGGTATGGTCATCTACGGATGGAAAAACCTTATCGATCAAGCAGCACTCGAAGCAGCTCCGCTCCAGGAACTACTCCGCATCTACCGTGCTGTGAATCTCCTCTACAAGTCAGATCCAGCCATCGCTGAGATCTGTAAGAATGAGCTAGTGAAGCTCCAGAGTGGCGATGAAGAAAACAAAGCGATCTGGCAGCAATGTGTCGATGTTTCAAAACTCGGACTCAATGCCATCTACGATCGTCTCGACATCAGCTTCGATCACTGGCTTGGCGAAAGCTACTACAACGACAAGCTAGCACCACTCACAGAGGCTCTCAAAGCATCTGGCGAAGCCAAGCTCAGCGACGGCGCACTCTGTGTCTTCTCTGGCGATGAGTTAGAGGTAAAGAAAGACCCATTTAAGAAGAACGAAGACGGTGAATGGATCGATCTGCCAATGATCGTCCGCAAGGAAGATGGTGGATTCAACTACGCTACTACTGACATCGCTACCATCGACTTCCGCCTCCAGGAATGGAATGCAGACAAGATCTGGTATGTAGTTGATGCTCGTCAGTCATTGCATTTCCGCCAGCTGTTCGACATCTCAAAACGCCGCGGCTGCCAAGCAGAGCTAGAGCACGTGACCTTCGGAACTATTCTAGGTAAAGACGGTAAACCACTTAAAACTCGTGACGGTGACCTACCTCAGCTCGAAGACGTGCTCAACGACGCTATCTCAGCATCACGTGCTATTATCGAAGAAAAGAGCGCTGACCTTCCTGCAGAGGAAAAGGACGCACTCGCTATCTCCATCGGTCTTGGTTCAGTGAAATTCACAGAGCTATCGCACAACAGAAACTCGGACTACGTGTTCGATCTCGACAAGATGGTAGCTCTGCAAGGCGACACCGCACCGTATCTCCAATACAGCAACGTGCGTTGCCAGTCTATCTTCCGCAAACTAGACGAGACACCAGACTTTAGCGGTCTTCAGGCAGAAATTTCAGAAGAAGGAGAGATCTCCCTCACACGTATGCTAGCACGCTACGGAGAAATCCTACCGACAGTCCTAGACGATCTGCGTCCGAACATTCTAGCTAACTACCTGCTAGAGCTAGCGAGAAGCTTCCACAGCTTCTTCGAAGCCTGCCCAGTGCTCCAAAGCGAAGGCAACACCCAGCTAACCAGACTAGCACTCTGCAAGTCCACCAGCCGCATCCTAGCTCACGGACTAAGCCTCCTAGGCATCGATACGCCGAACAGAATGTAGTGAGCTTGAAGGTTCGATTTTTGGACAGAATTAACAGAATGTAACAGAATTTCTGTGCACGATGGAACCACATTCCCAGTTATGATGATGAGTAACTGGGAATTTTTTGAACTAGAGGACAATGGGATCTCTGTGTCCTGAAGGGACAATCTAACCAAAGCATAGGGTTTTAACCCTATGTCTGCATTCACAAAGAAAACCCGTGGTGAAGCCACGGAGGAGGGGGAGTGTGCTTACTT
>CAKZNV010000008.1 GCA_937132085.1 uncultured Rubritalea sp.
CTCCGTGCTAGCAATAGTCAACTTCGCTAAAGGTGTCCAAAAACGGCTTGCATAAATCATTGATCTCTCTATCTCTCCCGCATGGAAAATGCCGTAGGACTCTTCATCGTAATTTCACTCTTTCTGCTCTGGAAGCTAGACTTCATCGCCACCTTGCTCAATCTCAAGGCGCTCGATCCTAAACTCCCAGCTGAATTTGCCGATGTCTTCGACGCCGACAAGTATGAGAAATCTCAGAACTACGTCCGCGTCACTGAGAAGTTTGGTATCTTCGAGAGCATCTTCTCACTCATGCTCACTCTAGGTTTCTGGCTTACTGGAGGCTTCGGCTGGCTAGACAATCTCGTCCGTGACCTAGGCCATAACGATATCGTCACTGGACTCATCTTCATGGGCATCCTATTCGCCGCTCAGACCATCATCATGATCCCCTTCCAGCTATACGATACTTTCGTGATCGAGGAAAAATTCGGATTCAACAAGACCACGCTCAAAACCTTCATCATGGATCAGGTCAAAGGCCTCATCCTACTAGCAGTCATCGGCGGACCTATCCTAGCACTCATCCTCTGGATCTTCGACTCCGTGCCACACGCATGGCTCTGGGCATGGGCAGCATTCACCGTCATCCAGCTCCTCCTCACCTACATCGCCCCATCACTCTTCTTACCGCTCTTCAATAAATTCGAGCCAATGCCTGAAGGTGAACTCAAAGACGCCATCAATGACATGGCGAAAAAGTGCGACTTCCCACTCACCGAACTCTTCATCATGGACGGCTCTAAACGCTCTACTAAGTCCAACGCGTTCTTCACTGGCTTTGGTAAAAACAAGAAAATCGCCCTCTTCGACACACTCGTAGAGAGCCACACAACAGAAGGACTCGTCGGCATCCTCGCTCACGAGATCGGCCACTTCAAATGCAAGCACATCGTCAAGCGCATGGCAGTCGGCATCGTCCAGTCTGCCGCTGTCTTCTATCTGTTAGGTCTTGTTACTGGCGACAATCCATTCTCCCACGCATTATTCGAAGCCTTCTACATGGACAACATCTCCGTCTACGCAGGACTCATCTTCTTCGGCCTCCTTTTCGCTCCAGTGAAAAAGATCCTCAGCATCTTCAGTCACATGTCCAGCCGCAAGCACGAGTTCGAAGCCGATGCTTACGCCACCAATGCCCAAGGCACACCAGACCACCTTATCGACTCACTCAAGAAGCTCTCAGCTGACAACTTAGTCAACCTCACACCACACCCATTCCCAGTCTTCCTAGACTACTCTCACCCACCGATGTTAGAGAGACTTGAAGCACTGAAGAAGTTGAGGTAAGGTAACTCATATTCAAGTGCATCCTCCGTCCCCCTACTCTCTTCGAGTAGGAAGAGAAGAGGTATCTGCATACAATCTATAGAAAAGCGTCGGCACAGTGTCTGTAGAAGCTGTGCTACGATAGGTCGTAGTGATTAGACCATCATTAGCTAAGGTGCTACTCATGATCACGACTTCGCCATCGGCTATCGCTTGTTTCATCCCTTTCCAGGTGTTCAGAGCCAGATTAGTAGAAATTTGAGCCTCTAGTCCGAGCTCTATAGATCTTGAGTCAGAAGTTAGATCTAACACTGAATAGCTTTTCTCTCCGTCACCTGCGTCTAACTTTACGATTCTACACTTGCAGACGTGTTCTCCATCTTTCTTCGTTGGATCTAGCCCTAGTGCGTATTCGAATGCTGAGGAAAACCCATCACCATCATTCACTCCACCATATAGATCTAGCCACGACGTGTAGTCCAGATTGATTAGCCCTTCTTTCGTATTTTGATAAGGCTTATTGAGCACACCAAATTCAGCTACTGCCATATAATTCATATGCTTATTCCTAGTCGATTGTTTGGCCTCTAGCTTTATGTATCTAGCCGTCACAGGTTTATCAAAATACGCTTCTCTAACACCTGTAGAACTAAGATCATAGCCTAATTCTGAGAACACCCCCTTAGAGACTAGACTCATAGACTCCTCCTGCTCACCAGCATAGAAATGGTATTCGTCCACTTTTTGTGTGATGGAGCTTCCATTTCGAGGCAGATAGTAAAAGGCATTAAATGTCTGCACGCTGCCTAAATCAATGACAATAAAGTGTGGCCATTCTGCTCTGTTTCTAGAGTGCCAATAGGTAGATGGATCACCATCAATGGCGAAACTCGCAACATAGCCGCTACTCCATGCTGAACTCGCTGTAGCAGTAGCGCCTGCCAAGGATATTTTCTCTGATGTAGTGAGCACTGCTAGAGCTCCTTTAGGCTCAGTAGCACCTGGAACAAACGCATACGCCTGCACCGTAGCAGATCCGATCTGAATAGGCTCAGTGTAAAGAACCGAGCCAGAATGAGGCAATGAACCATCTAAGGTATAGCGGATCTCATATCCAGCTGGAGCAGTCATGCTGAGTAGTCTTGTCACATCATCGAACTCCAGGCCTGGTGAAATCGAAGTGAAGTCTATTTCCTTAATAATCATACTATTACTAGTCTCTATGAATGGCTCAATAAATGACAACTTTAGATACTGAGTCTCTAGAATGTTATCTAGTTTGAATTCCACCACAGCTTGATAAGCGGCTTGAGTCCATGACTGAACTTTCACCCAAGTTTCTCCATCCTCTGAGCTATAGAGTTCGATCTTCTTTGGAGTATTTCCCTCAGAGACAAAGTGCATCGATAGGTTATGAATTTCTCTAACACCGTTAAAATCTAGCTCCACCTCATGAGGGATTGAATCGATAGAATCTTCTCCTGATTCCCAGTTCTGTTTACCCTCTCCATTATTGGTTGCCCACTCTGTGGAGAGTGAGCCGTCAAATGCGAACTTGGCTCGCTCTATGGAAAATAGATCCCACCCAGCTTGCTCGTCTTCTGTGCCAATGAAGCCAGTCGCTCTAGTCACGGTGGCTGATGTCAAAACATCGATTATATCATGCTGAAAAACAATTCCTACAAACTTTTTAGCAACTGGGTCATAGGCTCTAGCTCGTATTTTCATACCAAGCACACCATTGAACCCTACTCTATATTTCAGTGAACTTAAGCTCGGAGTAGAACCATCAGTGGAAAAGTAAATTTCTAATCCATCGCCTGTAGACATCGTTATGAGTCCAGACTCGGTGCTGGTAATCTTAACAATCATAGAATCTTTCACCATCTCAGAATCTGGTAGCCATTGGTCAGGATTTCCTCCAGTAAGATGTAATCCTCCTGTAGCTCTAGACATCAACATTCCAAAACATGCATTTTGCAAGAAATCACCAGCCATGTAAGGAGCTCCATTGAGCGGAGTATTATAATATAATCCAAAGCCTGGCTTCCAACTTAGTTGCAGTTGCCAGTTCCATGTTTGATAAATCTTATCAAATGCGGCTGGTCTAGTTCCAGCTAATCCCATGTAGCCAAAGGCTGATCCAGGTTGACCATAGGCATGGCTTTTTTCTGCTTTAGAATACCGAGCTTCCATCGCATCGAGCATGATGTCTTTCATCTCTGGCTTCTCGTCACGCAAATGCAGAGCAACACTACTCAACCCAGTGCGAGACCAAAATTCATTAGAATCAATATAAGAATAGTTATACCCCATCGTTCCGTTTCTACCTCGTGCAGGATCTCCCCAGCATGAATCGATGTAATCACTACATGTCTCCCAGATCATCCCATCGTAGATCCCTAGTTTACGGGCGACACCTTCACCAGCAAGCAGGTGAGACATTGGAGACATCAAAGCCTTGTTACTATAGGGCAGGCCAGATCTTCCATGCCCTAGAGCTAGAGTTCCCAGCCTACTTCTATGGGTGCAGTTAGGTATATGAATCAAAGTATCCTTCACCCATTTCTTGGCTCTTTCATTCCCAGTAGCCCCCGCATATTCTGCCATGAACATGAGCTCCACTCCTGTGTAGAAAAAGCTCTCTGAGACTTCACTAGGCACGGGGTGCTGCGCTATGATGCCAGCTGCTAGCTTATGAATATTCTCTGCATATTTCAGATCTTTAGATCCCAGTAAAGCTAAGCCCGCTAGTGCCGAAATATTGTCTCTTGCAGGAAATAAACCAGAGTCATATTGTCTACTGGCCAAGTAATCTAGGACATCACGATGCATGGCGACAAACGATGGATCATCCAAACTCATCACATCTTGAATAGCATTTGGCATCGCTGAGAAATCTAGATTGAGCACATGTCTCGTGAATCCTGAGTCGCTTGGTCGTAGGATTGTTAGAGATAGTTTACCATATGCCGAACCAAGAGCAGGATCTAACACAGACTTCAGCGCATCACCTAGGATTTCATCATGGATGTCCTTAAATCGTCCCCAATCACCAGCGGCATCATGTGAAGGCATAAACCTATCATTTACCTCTACAATAAGATCTCCCACTTGTAATCCAGCGGTCTCTGCGACTGAACCAGAGAACACATCATAGACACTAGTAGCATGATGCTTATGTTCTGTAATTGATCTAAATCCATAGGCTCCAGCTGTCATTGGGTCAGGCCCCACTGATTTGTGAGGAGAACTGCATAGCCTTGTCGTAGGAGTTCTATGAAATCTCTGAAGATTCACTCTCCCTAGTATCAGGTGATTCGCATCATCAGTAGTCACAGTGATCTCCACCTCTATATCCTTGAGATTTAAATCACTCATGATCGCTGGCGGTAGATAAAACCAATGACGTGTCCGAGCTGACTCCTGTCCTCCAATCAGATTAAACTCTCCTACCACACTTGTAAAACCAGTGTCCCCCACTGCAACATCAGACTTAGCCACCAGCTTCACATAGCGCCCAGTCACAGCCTGATCAAAGTAGATCTGCCTTGGATCTCTGAGATCCACATATTTATTCACTCCACTAGCTGCAGGACTCTTCGGAAAACTCTCGCTATCATCACTCACATAGACCTCATATTCCTTAATGTATCCTGTAGTGCTATTCGAACCTCGCTCATAAATGATCCCTTCGATGCGCTGTGATTCACCGAGATCAATAACGATGAATTGCTCACCATTCTCTAATGAAGCTGAAGAACTCCACCTTGTATTTAGGTCATTATCCAATGCATTCTGCATCGTTGAATTTCCACTAGAGACTTTCAGCACCGACCATTTGCTAGTTTTGGCGAACTCTGAGCTATCTTCAGTAAAATTATAAGTCCCGATAACCGTCTTAGTAACCACGTTTTCACCTGTGATCGCGTCCACTGAACTCTCTAATTTACGTAAGGTCACAGCTACCGTAGCTGCTCCTTTATCCTTTAAGCCAAAGCTATCAACACTCAACAAACCATAATACGCTTCTAGCGGCAGCACCTCGCTACCATCTCCACTCTTCTTCGTGTCTGGAACTGTCGCAGATTGACTCAGTGTCACTCCATTCGAAACTCCTACCCTACGCACTCTATCATCCGTCACCCAAGTGATCAGATCACCAGCCCCTGCATTACTCAGCGTCCAGTCTGGTAAATTCGTAACAGTAAGATGGCTAATATCGTCTGGCTTGAGCTCTGCGTTTTCTAGCGTGATCTGTTCCGCACAAACACTTTGCGCAAACAGACCTAGGAACATAGTAAATAGTGTAAAAGCTTTCATTATTATAAGAAGGGGTAATAATTTCAGCACTGTTAAGTTATCGACTAAAGTTAAGCAAGATTTTTTATATCTGATAATTCAAACTTGTGTTCGATAAAAAACACAAACCCCTCTGAACACAGCAAACCACCATAACATAAGGATTTCAGACCCAATGAAACCCTTTAAATTCTTAAACCCATAACCATGTTAGAGTTAGAGATTTGTCTTCGTGTATTGGTCTAACAGGAACTTAAATGTGTTCTTCCCACGTTGACTCATTTCGCAATACACCTCAGTTTTACCATGAAAGATTTTCATCTCTCCACACCCAAAACAAAGATGAATTTCGACCGTTTCCTTCCCATCTGTATACACCAATGCAAAGTCAGGGTGAAAACCACCACATCCTTTAGCAGCTGTGTATTTCTGAAAGGCTTGAGGATGCTTTACCGTCTTTTTCAGAGAAACGATATCATCTTTATGAATCTTCTTAGCTTCCTTGTTAAAAAGAAACCCATAACGCTTTGTGGTCTTAGCTGTCTTCTTTTCCACAGCGTATTCAGAAGCTGCCCTCATTGGATGAGGCAAGCCGACATAGAGCGTCAATTGCGACTTCGCAGTCACCTTCTTAAGTAACTCATTCAGCTTCTTATATGATTCCTGAATTTCTTCAGTCTTACGAAGCACAGGCTGAAACCCAACATCATTCTTCTCCTCCTCTACAGAAAGACAAACGACTTGAAGAAACAAAAACAACCCAATCGATAAAATTTTCATAATCACATTGTTAACATTTTTTCATCTCAACACCAATAAGCATTCACACATAAACCACCACCATCTCATCATCATTCACTCCTACCTTAAAGCTTTCTACAGCCTTCTCCTCCGCTCCTTCCACCTCCACATCATAACAGGCAACTCTGACCTTATGCGGATTAAAGATGCTTTTGCCAGTCTTGATATCGAACTCCCAAGCATGCCATGGACAACGTAAGATCTCACCTTCTCTCACCCAATTATATTCACCTACTTCGCTAGGAAGATTCATTCCTGTCACAGTCCCTTTACAGAGTTCAGCTCCCTCATGTGGGCATAAATTCCGCAGGGCATAAAACTCCCCCTCCACATTAAAGACACCAATACTCCTGCCATTGATCTCCACGATCACTCGCTCACCCACCGGCAACTCAGCCACCTTACAAATCTCATGTCCTTGTTTCTCTTTCATACTCTAAAAATCACCGTTTCATCGTCCACCCCAATCTCAAATGCTAACTAGTTAGCCCATACAGTTCCGCTGCGTTTTTCCATAAAATAGCCTGCTTCATCTCTTCATCGATCCGTGGGAACGCACGCACTGGACTATCATTATCCCAATGCGGATAATCACTACTAAACATCAGCGTCTTCTCTCCCTGCATCATTCTCATCACCTGCTCCAGCTCGCCTCTTTCCAGCGGCTCCTCCACTGGCTGAGTAGTAAACCTACAGCGTTCAAATACATACTCGCTCGGCAAACGTTTCAGCCACGGCACCGTGCTACGTAGAGCCTTCCAGTTCTTATCCAGTCGCCACAGCAGACTAGGAACCCAACCAAAGCCACCTTCCACAAACACAAACTTCAGTTCCTTAAATTCATTCAGCACACCTCGACAAACAATGCTCGTAAGCTGCGACATAAAGTTCTGACTAAGGTTCGTGTGCCACTCAAGATAACTCGCTGGATAGCCAGACGAAAAGCTCTCGCTCACCCCCGTGCATTCACAACCTGGATGCAGCGCCACCGCCAAGCCCATTTCCTGAGCCGCTTCATAAATAGGCCAGTAATAACGATCTCCCAGCGGAATCCTCGTCGCACTAGTCATCACCACCTGCACTATCTGCGACTGCGACCCCACTCTCCTAATCTCCGCCGCCGAAGCTATCGGATCCATCTGACTCACGACAATACTGCCCAAAAATCTTTTATCATCCGCCAGCCAAATCTCACTCTGCCAGTCATTATAAGCACGCATGATCGCTAGCGCATAGTCCACCTCTGGATGCACACCCACTCCTAGAAATTTCGCCCCAATCAAGACGGCATAATCCATCTCATAAGCATCTAACAGCTGCTCCTTCATCACACTAGGAACTGATCCGGCTGGCTCTCCATTCGGCCCCTGAGCATCTACTCTTAAAACACCCATCGGATTCTTAATCCCAAACGACCCTGGCAAATGCACACCTCGCTGACGAAAATACGCCGGCATGCGCTCAGAAATCTCATCCATACTCACAGGAACATTATGCACATCGCAGTCAATTAATTTCATAAATCACCACCCAGAATACCCTCATCCTCAGCCTGCGTAAATTACTAAATTGGAATTAATCAATCACTGATGAACCTCTCTAGCTTAAGACTGTATACGTAGTCTCTAATCAGAAACTTGAAGCACGAAGCATGAAGCCCCAAAACAAAGACTAACGCTTGCAGCTACGTGTTCCGCGCTTCTTGCTCCATTCAGAACAATCATTAACCGTAGAGCCAATAAAGAACAACTAACGCCCTAACAGTAATAGAATCCAAATCACTTCAAAATGATCCAGAGTTTACAGTTTACACCCCTAGATTAGATTGAGTAGAATGTTTGCTAATCATTTATGTTAGAAAAATTTAATCAAGTCTGCGCAGTTGCGTTAGAGAACAAAGCCGAAGACATTTTCCTCCAAGTAGGCTCACCACCTAGCATCAGAGTCAGTGGAGAAGTGTTAGAGCTTGAAGCCGATCCCATCCAACTCGACGAAATGTCTGCACTGGCTAAGCTCTGTGGACACAATCTCGAAAGCGGCGACGCTGACCTCAGCTGGGAAAGCCCAGAAGGCATGCGCTATAGGGTCAACTTCTACAGTAGCATGGGCAGACGCTGTGCAGTTCTCAGATTACTAAAACAGGTCACTCAGACTATCAGTGAACTAGGTTTGCCAGAGGAGAGAATGCACAATTGGTTCAACCGCCGCAGTGGACTAGTCCTCGTCACAGGTGCTACAGGATCTGGTAAATCTACTAGTCTAGCAAGCTGCCTAAACTGGGTGATCCAGAACTCTAACAAACACATCGTCACCATCGAAGACCCTGTTGAATACATCCTAGGAACAGGTAAAAGCATCGTTTCTCAGAGAGAAGTTGGCTGTGACACTACATCATTCGATGCTGGACTCCGATCCGCACTGCGCCAGAGCCCAGACGTCATTCTAGTAGGTGAAATCCGTGATAAAGAAACCGCTAAAGCTGCACTCCATGCCTGTGAAACTGGTCACCTAGTCGTCTCCACGCTTCACTCCAGTAATGTAGCCGAAACCTTCAACCGTATGCTACTACTCTTCCCAGAAGGCGACAGAGCATCCGCCAGAAGCGTGCTAAGCAAACAACTTATCGGCATACTCAGCCAAAAGCTAGTGCCCTCAACCAATGGTGGAATGCAACTTCTGTTAGAACATCTCGAAAGTGTAGGTGTTGTTAGAAAATGGATTCAAGAAGGTGAGATGCATCAAATCTCAGACTTCATCAAGGAATCTGAAAACAATGGCAACCTAAGTTATCTCAGCTCAGTGTTCGAAGCCTACAAAGCTAATCTCATCTCTGAAGAAACTGCCAAATCATCCTGCACAGATCCTAATGATTTTAATCGAATCAAACTAGGACTCAGCCACGGATCTCGCTAAATCACCTAATAGAATCAAATTTCATCACTAGATATCATGAATAGAACAATCGTAGATTTCCTACATGCCACTAAGCGAGCTGGAGGCTCAGACCTTCACCTCAGCGTCGGCTTACCACCGTCTGTTAGAGTCGATGGCAAAATCAAACGCATGGAATATGAGGCCCTCACTGAAGAGACTGTCACTAGCCTAGTCATGTCAGTTCTAAGCGATTCTCAACGTGCTAGACTAGAAGAACACCTAGAACTAGATTTTGCACTCAACATCGAAAAAGTAGGCAGATTCCGTGGTAACATCCACTACAACAGAGGTGCTATGGAAGCCGTTTTCCGCCATATTGAGCAGAAGATACCAGAAATGGAAGAACTCGGTCACAGGAAAAGTGTCGAACGACTCTGCCATCTAAAAGAAGGACTCGTCCTTGTCACAGGCATCACTGGTTCAGGTAAATCTTCCACTCTCGCCTCCATGGTGAAACGTATCACGGAGAGCAGAACTGCCGTAGTCATCACTGTCGAAGACCCTATCGAGTTCATCTTCGAACATGGAAAAGGTGTCGTAAAGCAGCGTGAAGTAGGTCTAGACACACGCTCATTCGCTAACGCTCTTAAATACGCCTTACGCCAAGATCCCGATGTCATCATGGTCTCCGAGCTACGTGACATTGAGACGATCCAAGCCGCCGTCACAGCCGCCGAGACTGGTCACCTAGTCCTCTGCACCCTGCACACTATGGATGCCCCCAAGACACTCGATCGCCTCATCGATGCCTTCCCCGCTAACCAACAATCTCAAATCATCGCTCAACTAGCCAACTGTCTCCGAGGAGTCGTCTCTCAGAAACTCCTGCCTAAGAAGTCAGGCAAAGGCCGAGTCCTAATAGAAGAGCTCATGCTCATGAATCACTCGATCAGAACCTGTGTCCGTGAGCGCAAATTCGAACAAATCCAGGGACTCATCGAAATCGCCCAAAAAGAAGGAATGTTCACCATCGACCACCACATTGTGGAAAAACTAAAGCAAGATGAAATCTCCATTGATGTCGCCTACGACAACTGCCGAGACGAAACTCTCCTCAACAAATATGTGCAAAACAAAAGCGCTCAGGAATCTTAAAGAAACATAATCTTACATAAACACCGCTGTCACCAATTTAACCACAGCTCCGATTGCAAAGATACTCAACAAACACCCCCAAATTAGACCAACAGATTTAGCAAACCAGACCTTACCAGTATTTGCTACAGCAAGCTCCATAAAGAACCCCAAATGAATCAATCCAAAAAAGATGAATAATGAGCCCATTATTAAATCTTCGATCCGGATTATTGTGATAGACTCTATAGATGACTCAGAGTCTGTAATAACTATTGTAGTAGGCTCTAAAAAGAAGGACACGCACGTTCCTACTATGAAATAAGCAACAGCTAGCGTAGTCAAACAAAAGCACACAAAACCAACTTTATCCATAATCACAGCGAATCTCTTTCTCCCCTTCGTCTCTAGATATTTTGTAGGCACACCGACGCCATGATTTCTCACCGGTGTATCACTATCTTTACCTAAGTCGCCTCTGGTAGAAAGTCCGTATCTTTTAATAGGTTTCATAGCTTATTAGAATATGATGTTGATTAGTCCACCGACAAATACGAGACTTACTAGCCCTATCCAGAATAATCCCACACTCATAGTAAACCAGTTTTTCCCACCACTGTCCGCCCCCATTTCCAGAAAAAATCCGAAATGACAAATAAACAAGGAAAAAGCCAGACCGCCATACAGCGGAGCAAGAGGCCTCTCCAAGCTAGGCATCAACCACATCAGCCCCCAACCCAGCAAAATTGCCACATTCAAAAAGAAAAAGAATTTCCCTAGAACTCTCACCATCCTACGCATCGTGCGTCTCCCAGGTGTGTCGGTAAATTTCTTAGCACCACCCAGAGAACGGAACGTTCGCTTATACCGACCTCGCTCTTTCTCTTCGTCCCATGTCTGCAATGAGGATCTCCTAAAGTTATACATGCTTATAAATTACTTCATTTGGCAAGAATGACGCTACTACAATAATAACCTCAATTTGTAACAACAGCCCACCCCTCGTCACTAAAAACCCGTCAACGAATTCCCTCTTCGGAAAAATTTCCCTTTCCAAACACACAATTCCGCCTTAACTGAACATCAACCATGTCAAAGACGCTCATCATCGCAGAAAAACCATCCGTTGCTACTGACTTATCTAAGTCGCTAGCAAAAGCACCCAATGTGGGCAAATTTGAGAAGAAAGGTAAAGGCCGTGACTACTACTTTGAGAACGACACACACGTCATCACTTCCGCTGTAGGTCACCTAGTAGAGCTGAAAATGCCTACTGGTCCTAATGGTAAGAACCTTCCTTGGAAGTTCGACGTGCTTCCTGCTGTGCCTAAGAAATTTGAGCTTCAGCCGATCGAGCAATCTGAGTCTCGCCTCAAGCAAGTGCTAAAACTAGCTCGACGCAAAGACGTCGACGCAATCGTTAATGCTTGCGATGCCGGCCGTGAAGGTGAACTCATCTTCAACTATATTTTAGAACTAGGTAATATCAAAAAGCCAGTTCAGCGCCTATGGATGCAGTCCATGACTAATAACGCAATCCTCGAAGCTTGGGGCAAGATGCGTAGCGCTGAAGACATGCAAGACCTCGGTGACGCAGCTAAATGTCGTTCCGAGTCAGACTGGCTTGTTGGTCTAAACTCTACCCGAGCACTCACCTGCTTCCGTTCACGTCATGGTGGATTTAACATCACCTCTGCTGGCCGAGTCCAGACTCCAACACTCGCAATCCTAGCGAAACGTGAAAAAGAGATCCGTGCCTTTAATCCTACTCCATACTCTGAAGTCCACGCTGATTTCTCAGTCTCTGCTGGTGAATACTCAGGCAGATGGTTCGATACCGAATGGAAAAAAGATCCTAACAGCCCACTCGCTAAAGCCGAGCGCATCTGGGAACAGTCCATCGCTGACCAAGTAGTAGAACGCTGCACAGGCAAGACTGGAACAGTCACAGAGACTAAGAAACCGACCAAGCAAGCTCCTGGTCAACTCTACGACCTCACCACACTTCAGCGTGAAGCATCCAGCAGATTTGGATTCTCAGCTCGTAATACCCTACGCATCGCACAGGCTCTCTATGAGCGCCACAAAATGCTCACTTACCCGAGAACAGATTCTCGCTACCTTCCTGAAGATTACGTTAGCGTAGTCAAGGACACCATCGGTGCAGTAGCCAAAGACCATGTGCCACTCGCTCCTTATGCGAAACACATTCTCGACAAGAACCTACTCATCCCGACCAAGCGAGTCTTCAACAACGCTAAAATCTCAGATCACTTTGCTATCATCCCTACCGGAAGATTCGTTAAGCTCTCTGATGATGAAGCCAAGCTCTTCGACCTCGTTTGTAAGCGATTCCTCTCTATCTTCTACCCATCAGCAGTCTTCGAGAACACTCGTAGAATCACTGCCATCAAAACTGGAGACATCACTGACAGCTTCCTCACCACAGGTAAAATCCTCACTGACCCTGGCTTCCTCGCTGTTTACGGCAGAAAAGTAGGTGTATCAGCTGGCAAGGACGAGCTCTGTGCAGTCAACGACGGCGAAACTGCCAACGTAGATCATGTAGAACGCAAAGACGACGAGACTAGACCTCCAGCAAGATTTAACGAAGCCACACTCCTCTCCGCTATGGAAGGTGCTGGTAAAACGATCGATGACGAGGAACTCCGTGAAGCTATGGCTGAGCGTGGACTAGGAACTCCGGCCACTCGTGCATCTATCATTGAAGCACTACTCCGCCAGAAATACATCCTTCGTGACGGCAGAGAGATCCACGTCACTGCCAACGGCCTACGCCTCATCGACACACTTCACTCCTTCGGAACTAACGCTCTCACGTCTGCATCCATGACTGGTGAGTGGGAATACAAACTCCACCAGATGGAGCAAGGTAAGCTCACTAGAGAATCGTTCATGCAGGACATCATCGACTTCACTACAGACATCGTAGCGAAAGCGAAAGAACATGCAGCCGTCCTGAAAAACAAAGTTTTCCCAGACATCAAGGCTCCATGTCCTAAGTGCCAAGCTCTTACGCTCAAGCAAACTGACGCTACTTATGAGTGTCACGAGACTGAGTGTGACTTCCGCATGGGCAAGCACATCGCTAGTCGTCTGCTAGAAGAGAAAGAAGCCAACGAACTATTCTCAAAAGGAATGGTCGGCCCACTCGAAGGATTCAAATCACGCTTCAACAAGCCATTTGACGCAGCACTCGTGCTCGACAAGAAATTCAAAGTAGCATTCGACTTCGGCAACGATGACGATGAGGACGAAGAACTAACAGATGACAAAATCATCGGTAAGTTTGAAAAAGACGGAACAGAATACACAGCCTACCAGACTGAGAAATACTTCCGCGTCCCTGAGCTAAAGACTAAGAAAGAAGAGAAAGGCGTCAAGATCTCCAAGATGCTACTCCAGCAAGTGGTCTCTGCAGAAGATGCTCTACTCATGTTCAAAGGTGAGAAAAGTAGCCTAATGGAAGGTTTCATCTCTAATAGAACGAAGCGAGCATTCAAAGCACACTTACTATACGACTACAAGGCAAGCCGACCAGTATTCGATTTCCCACCACGTGAAGCGAAGAAGACTGCAAAGAAAGCGGCTAAGAAAACCGCTAAGAAAGCAGCCAAGAAGACCGCTAAGAAAGCAGCGAAAAAGGCTGCCAAGAAAGCTCCTAAAAAGGACTAATCTTACGCCCTAACAAATCAAAAAATACCCAACAAGCCATTCAGTGCTTGTTGGGTATTTTGTTTTAAAAGTCTCGGATAATAGCGAGTAATGTAGGATGCAGCTTAAATCTTTTGGCCCCACTTGCCCTTTGGGAACCTTTGGCTTATTTTGAGTCTATAAACACCTTTTTCATAGCCCCCTTTACCATCCTTGATTCTAGAGAAAAAAGGCTTCTTCGTCTTCACCTCCTTAGATAAAGCACCTGACAGTAGAGCAGGTAAGTCCTTAAGTTCATCTTCTGAACAAAGCTCCATCTCAGAGGCTAGTGTAGCAATGTCATTAAAGTGTAGAAAACCACCTTTGGCCTCTAGAACAGTTTGTGCAATTTCGAGTGGTTTCATATTTTTATGTGAACAGTATTAGATCGCTTGCCCTAGCTAATAGTAGGTCTTAACAGGCTATCGTCGATATGCTTACCACTATTACTTCAGTTTGTCTAGATAGGAGGTCTTGCTTCTTAAAAGGATAAACCTTATCGTCTAGGCGGTCTACCACCACCTCGCTGACCACGCTCTGGCTTAGGATCTATTTTGCCATCACCATCTCTGTCCTCACCTTGAGCCACATTGTTTTCAAAATCCACTCCCTCTCTCTTACCTTCTGATACATGATCACTGTAAACTTTGCGTTTCTCAGTCTTAGCATACTCAGCATTGGCAGCTGTCAGAGCTTTTTTGATTTGAGCAGCAGAGCTTTTTAGACTCAGCTCTTTCATCACTTCTCCATCTTGGCCGAACTGACCTGGACGGATAATGAAAATACCAGATTTCTTCGTAGTTCCTTTAATATTCTCAGCCCACTTTTCATCACCTTTATTTACAGTATCATAGAAGAAACGTCCTTTCATCTCCTCATCTCTGAACACTGCTTGCACCTTCTTATTGACCGATTTCTTAGACTTCTCAGAAGCCACTGTAAGCACAAGCAATCTCTGATCTGCCGACGCCACATTCAGTGCCTGCTTAAAACTATGAAAATCTGAGAGAACCGCAGTCTTGTTCCTCGCTTTATCTGGATACTTGTCCGCCAAGTTCTCCATACCACCTTCTACATCTTTACCAAAAGCATGATCTGGGCTTCTACCAGAGCGAGAGAGCTTAGTCTTTCCATCAGGAGCAAACACAACAAACGCCGTATTCTCCATTCTACCGTTAAGAAGTCCACGAATCATTGTCTGATGCTCCAGGCTTTCATAGGTGCCCAGTCTGACGCAGACAAACTTTTCTGACGCTTCAATAAATGATTTTTGAGAGAACAAACTGATCTCTGTGCCCATATACCCCGGTCAGAATGTCCCTGAAACAGATCCACACTGATGAGCCGCAGCCATGAAGAAGATCGCTTTATTAGATCTCTTAGCCTCAGCCTTCGCAGTATCCCAAGTCGAATACCACACTACTCCTTTCGCTCCAATTGGCAGCGAACTAGCCCCTAAATCCGTAGGTCGAGGGCCTCTAGCTTGCGCCAAACTACTCCCAACCAACACAGTGAAAACGATCATTTTAGTCAGTGATTTATATTTCATACTAAAGATACAACACAGCAAACAAAGAATACTCTCAAAGTTTGTTCTAAAAACTATTTTCCATAACCTACACCAACTCCCCTTTCCCCAAACGGGGAAACTTATACCAGACGAGGGAAAGGAGCAAAGCGACGCATCCCTATTACCCATCCAACAATCCCAGCGTTCGCTGAAAGTGAACCTTATGCTGTAATTGTCATCGAATCTCTAAACCTGACTAATTGGTAGTAATGCTTTTTCACTCCTTGTAACAACCAACCACACTCCCTCTCTAGCTCCCTTTCTAGCTGCTTTCATGGCTACCTTGCATAAAAAGATAGCTTTTTATAAATTACTCTCTATAGTGATCTTTATCGCCTACATAAAGAGGCGACAGAGAACAACTCTAACCTATATGCAACAAAGGTTAAGAGTATCATCACACTCGATTTCCACCACTCATGACAGAATTTTACGACAACTGGACGAAGCAAGTTAGGAAAGGTATTATTGAATACTGCATTCTGGCGACCCTCGAAAATGACGAGCTCTATGGCTACGCTCTCGTAAAAACCATTACGTCTCTACCTGGATTACAAGTAGCCGAGGGCACAATCTACCCACTACTTTCTCGATTAAAAAAACAGGCCTTACTCAGCTCCAGACTACAGGAAAGTCACGAAGGCCCAGCTCGAAAATATTACTTACTCACTGAGGCAGGTGAAAAACAACTAGGCCTCATGCATCTCTACTTCGATGGCATGCTGAAAGGAATCGGCCAGATCGAATCAGTAAAGTCTCAACTAGATCTCACTTCAAAGACATCAACTTCAGCAGCAAAAAACTCTAACAAAAAATAACAATATGGAATGGACCTCACAAGCTAGACAAACCCTGCACGATCATGTCAAAAAGTCTACAAACCTCACTCCTACAAGTGAAATATATAATGACATCTTCACTGATCTCACTGCTCACGTAGAAGAAGAGCTACATCAGAAAGGCTTGAGGAAGATTAGCTCTGAATCACTTCAAACCGTATTAGATAGCATCGGTCATGACGAGTTTCATGAATCAGAAAATCAGGACACCACTCCAAGCGCAGAACCTCCGCTAGCCAACCAAAACCTAGTGACACCTCTAGACAGTAAAGGTAAAGAAATCCCCCATTTCAACTATTCGCCAAAACAATCTAAGCGCAAATTTAAAGTCTTCAATACGTTCTGCGCATGGTTATTCACGATCTTCCTTCCAGCAGTAGCTCTCTTTACAGAATTAAATCTCCACGAATCTCGCTCCATATTTTTTGATCCAATCCCTACATGGATGCACGTAATACTGATAGCCCTAGTGCCAATCACATTTCTTGTAGTTTCTCGCTATCGAGAGCATCTTAATAATATCAGTCATGGAGAATCCATCAACATCAGAAAATTGAAAACAATGAAGGCTCTACTAGGCTTTACCCTGCCAGTGATCACTTATTACTTCATCCTCTTCCTACCTATCACCCCTGTCGCTATAATCGGTTGCATTTTCCTTCTTGGTTTCCTCCCTCTAGCTCCACTATTTTGCTTTATCGGCTGGTTCAGAGCTAACTCTGCGATTAGTAATTTCATAGATAAGCCTCATCAGATAATTTCCAGAAAATGGCTAAGATACGGCTTAATAGCAGGCCTTCTGAGCCTCGTAGCTCTAGAGACTCCAGCTTACTTTGCACAGAAGGCTATCACTGATGCCATCTCATCAGATGAAGAAACTAGTCAGCAAGGAATTGAAAATATCAGACGCTACGGAGGCGAAGATTCTCTACTACATTTCAGCTATCATGGTGAAGGCCGGAGCCGCGGGTTCGCTGGCAAACTCGGTAAGAATCCTGCACATTGGGTCTATAATTTCTTTTCCTCTAGAAGCATATCATCCAAGCAAGCAAGAACACTCTACTATCAGGTAACTGGCATTCCTTTCAACTCTGTGAAACCACCAAAAGGAGCCAATGGCAATCAAGGAATACTCAGCGACTGGACATGGGATGAAGACCATGGCGGCGATGAAGTAGCCGGCAGAACGAAAGGTCTATCAATGCACAGTTCACGCATGGATATGCACGTAGATGACGAGAGTCGACTCGGCTATGTAGAGTGGATCATTGAGTTCAAAAACACTCAGAGCTTAGCAAAAGAAGCACGAATGCAAATAGCTCTACCGCACAACGGATTCGTCTCGAAACTAACCCTCTGGGTAAATGGTGAAGAACGTCCAGCAGCATTCAGCACCGTAGGTAAAGTAAAAGCAGCCTATAAAAAAATAGCCGTGCAGCAGCGCAAAGATCCAGTTCTCGTCAATGTAAGCGGGGCAGACAGAGTGATGCTACAGTGCTTCCCTGTTCCTGCAAATGGAGGACTAATGAAGATGAAAGTTGGAATCACATTCCCCCTCAGTGATACCGACTCCGCATCTGGAAACATCCATTTCCCTTACATTGCTGAGCGTAACTTCGGCATAGGAGAAGACCTCAAACACGAAATCTACGCTCAAGGAAACCTCCAGATCACAGCTCCTGAATCAGCAAAAGATTCATCAGGAAACATGAATACCTTACAATACGCTTTCGCAAACCCTGCTCTCAAAACTCAGTATATAGCATGGAAGGATCTTACTCCATCTGGCAGGTCAGATGTGTGGACTATCGACCCATTCCACGATGGTGATGACAAGTATCTAACACGTCAAACCTCAGAACACATTTCACTGAATCAGACACAGAAAACTCCTATCATCGTAGTGATAGACAGCTCTAGCAGCATGCATAAATGGAAGCCAATAATAGCCAAACTCATTGAAAACAACACTGCAGATATAGACTTCTACTTGGCAGGCAGCTATCCAGAACCACTAGTAAGTATCAAGTCAGTGGATCAACTCGAAACCACAAAGTTCGTAGGAGGTATCGATAATATCCCCGCTCTACGAAAGGCTCTCTTACTAGCTAAGGAAAACAAAAAGAACCCATCCTCTATTCTGTGGATTCACGGAGCGCAGCCTATAAGATTCCCAAGCATCGCTGGCCTAGAGCAAGACCTTGAACGCTCATTGACTAGAGTTCCCATCTATAATGTAGCCCTAGAAGATGGAGCAAATTTTGTCCTAGAAGCGCTCAAAGGAAACCCTCAATTCAAAGGAGGAACAAGAGTCGTCAATGAAAGCGACCTAGTTCATATGGCTCAGTCCATCAGCCAGCCACTACCTAAAAATCAATACACCTGGACACGTTCAGCATCTCCACCGGTCAATGGCATCCGCGTCTGGGATCAGCTAGCTAGAAAATGGGCCTATACTACGACGATGCAGCATTTAAAAGAACCAGAATTCGCAAGTCTTCCAGCCCACTACCAGCTAGTCACCCCTCTCTCAGGAGCTGTCGTGCTAGAAACAAAACAGCAATACATCGAAACAGGTCTGAATATTCCTACTAGCACCAACGCAGCAGCTATCCCATCCATACCAGAGCCTTCATCCAGCCTACTCATACTCATCGGAGCCCTGATGACTTCTATGCGAAGAAATCGTTGTCAAATCGTTGTGACTGACTTTCAATAAGAACAGCCAAGACTATACTTAGAAAAAATTGACACCTCTATATTCAGCGGTAACTATCCAGTGTGCCCAAAAAGAAAATAGCGAAGAAAGCAGTGACCAAAAAAGTTGCTAAAAAATCGACCACGAAAGCAACCAACCACAAGGCTGCTAGCTCCCCCGCTAACTCGATTAACATATTCGGCGCAAACCAGCACAACCTCAAAAACATCTCGCTAGAAATCCCCCACGGTGAACTCACCGTGATCACTGGCCCTTCTGGTTCTGGTAAATCATCTCTAGCATTCCACACCCTCTACGCTGAAGGCCAGCGACGCTATGTAGAAACCTTTTCTCCTTATGTGCGCCAGTTCATGGATCGTATGGACAAGCCAGTCGTCGAAAGGATCGATAACATTCCGCCTGCCATCGCAGTAGAGCAGAAGAACAACATCCGCACCACCCGCTCCACCGTAGGCACACTCACGGAGCTGAACGATTACCTCAAGGTAATCTTCCCACGCTTGGCAAAAGCCTACGACCCAAACAATGGCAAGGAAATCAAGCCAGACACACCGGCCTCCATCATCGCCACTCTGCTAGAAGATCACTCTGACAGCAACGCACTCATCACATTCTCCATCCCCACACCTAGTAACTCTAGCTTCGCTGAAATCTGCACCATGCTAGAGCAGCAAGGTTACTTACGAATTCTGTTAGATGGTAAGATCTACCGCACAGACTCACCAGACGAAGACAAGAAATTCAAAGCTAAAACCATCAGCGTCATTCAAGACAGAGTGAAGCTGACCACTAGAAATAAATCACGTCTACATGAAGCCATAGAGGAAGCATTAACCAATGGCAAAGGCAACATCGCCTGCACCATAGATGACAAGACTCTAGGTTTCTCATCACTCTGGACCAATCCCGACACAGGCTTCACGCTCGCACCACCCACAGCCGCCCACTTCTCGTTCAACTCCCCTATCGGAGCCTGCGAAGACTGCCGTGGCTTCGGAAAAGTCATCGGGATCGATCTACATAAAGCGATCCAAGACCCATCACTCTCACTCAAAAAAGGAGCAGTCAAACCATTCCAAACAGCACGCGGAGCAGATTGCCAGAGCGATCTCATCAAAGCAGCCAAGGCAGCGAATGTATCCATCACAACACCCTGGCACGAACTCACCAAAAGAGAAAAAAACTGGGTAATCCAAGGCGAACACGGCGATGCAGATGAACTCTGGCGTAGTGGCCAATGGTATGGCGTCAGAGGATTTTTCGACTGGATGGAGACCAAGGCCTACAAGATGCACGTCCGTGTCTTCCTAGCAAACTACCGAGCCTACACAGACTGCAAAGCCTGCGATGGCACCCGACTAAAACCCTACGCTCAATGCTTCTTCCTAGATCCCTCATCACTGAGCGATCGCTCACAATCAATCACAAATCATAAATCACAAATTTCAGATTCAACTTTAAGCGAAGCGAAAACGTTGCCCGAACTCTGGCAGATGCCACTCATCGAGCTAAAAGCATTCATAGAGAAGATCCCTAAAGACCAGCCTAACAACTCGGTCAAACACGCTCTCTCTGAAATCAACGCACGACTCCACTACCTCAGCGAAGTAGGACTAGGCTACCTAACACTCGACCGCCCAGCCCGCACACTCTCAGGCGGAGAAATCGAACGAGTCAACCTCACCACTTGTCTAGGCGCAGCATTGACCAACACCCTCTTCGTCCTAGATGAACCAACAGTGGGCCTACATGCTCAAGACATTCACCGCCTCATCAAAGTCATGCACGACCTCCGTGACAAAGGCAACACAGTCGTAGTCGTAGAACACGAGGAAGCAGTCATGCAATCCGCCGACAACCTCATAGACATCGGCCCTCAAGCCGGTGAACAAGGCGGAAACATTGTCTTCAACGGACCACTGCCAAAATTGACCGAGCGCAAGCGAGCTAGTAATCACAAATCTTTAACCTTAAAGTATCTTAGCGGTGAGAAGACTATCCCCGTCCCTAAGAAACGCCGTAAGTCTAAGAAATACCTCACCATCACAGGAGCACATCAGCACAACATTGAAAACCTCAACGTCAAGCTACCCATCGGCATCATCACTTGCCTAACAGGACTCTCCGGATCAGGTAAATCGACGCTAGCTAACGATGTCATCTACAACAATCTGTTAGACCAACTTCACCAACCAACTGAGACACCACCAGCCTTCATTAAGAAGATCACAGGCGTAGATCACATTGACTCCGTAGAGCGAGTCGATCAGTCACCACTGACCAGAACACCACGCTCCACACCAGCAGTTTACTCAGGAGCATTCGATGCTATCCGAGAACTCTTCAGCCAAGAACCAGCCGCTAAGCGCAGAGCTCTTAAACCTGGCTTCTTCTCATTCAACTCCGGCACAGGACGCTGCGAACGCTGTATGGGTAATGGATTCGAGAAAGTAGAAATGCAGTTCCTCAGCGACCTCTACATCACCTGCCCAGAGTGCGACGGCTCACGCTATAATTCCTCTGGTAAAAAATACACCTACCTAGGGCTAAACATCGCAGAAACTCTCGCTCTAACAGTCACCGAAGCTTTAGAACATTACATTGTTCTCGATGACGACATTCAAAGAGTCAAAAACCAGAAGAACAAGATCCACAGAGCACTTCAGCCATTGCTAGACGTAGGACTCGGCTACCTCAGACTAGGCCAACCACTCAACACCCTCTCTGGCGGAGAATCACAGCGGCTCAAACTCTGCCAACTCCTCTCCAAAGCCAAGTCATCAAAAAATGACGACAAGAAGTCCACACTTCTCATCTTAGACGAACCAACAACTGGACTCCATTTTACCGACATTGAAAAGCTCCTAGAAGTCTTCCACACCCTAGCAGACAAAAGCCACACCCTCCTCATCATCGAGCACAACCTCGACGTCATCCGCTCAGCCGACCACCTCATCGACCTAGGACCAGGCGCAGGAACTGACGGTGGAAAAATCATGTTCACCGGCACCCCAGAGCAGCTCCTCAAAGAAAACACCCCAACTGCTCTAGCCCTTTCCGCAGGAAGCAAATCAAAGGCGAAGCCCAAACAATCACAAATTACAAATCACAAATCACAAATTTCGCTCTTCGGAGCGAGAGAGAATAACCTCAAAAACATCGATCTCAACATCCCGAGAAACGAACTAGTCTGTATCACAGGACTCTCTGGATCAGGTAAATCGACCATCGCCTTCGACATCATTTTCGCCGAAGGTCAGCGCCGATTCCTCGACTCCATGTCTCCTTACGCCAGACAGTTTGCAGGGCAGATGGAGAAGCCAGACATCGACAAGATCACTGGCCTCCCACCTACTGTAGCCATTGAGCAACGAGTCTCCCGTGGTGGCGGAAAATCTACTGTAGGCACAGTCACCGAGATCTATCACTTCCTTCGTCTCCTCTATGCCAAGCTAGGCACCCAGCACTGCCCAGTCAGCGGACTACCAGTAGTTTCTCAGACACTCGAAGCCATCAACAAGCAAGTCACCGACTACCTAACAGCCAACAAAAACGCTCTCTTCCTGGTCCCACTAGTCATAGCGAAAAAAGGCTACCACACCGACATAGTCACCGCAGCTGAGAAGCATGGTATCCAGCAGGTCATTGCCGATGGAAAACTGGTCAACACAGCCGACTTCACCCCACTCGCTCGATACAAAGAACACGACATTTACGCCGTCCACCCAAGCGGAACGATCGAGCACACTGAGCTAGCTCTCAAGCTAGGAAGTGATCGATGCGCCACAGCAAAAGTCATCAAGAACAAGGCATCTGAAATCATCAACTACTCCACTAGCCGAGTTTCAGCCGCTACTGGAAAATCATTTGAAGAACCAGACCCACACCACCTCTCCTTCAACTCACCAAGAGGCTGGTGCAAGGAATGCCGTGGCTACGGAACTATCGCAGATCTTTCCAGTGTCCCAGTCAAAAGAAAGAGGAAAAAGACCAACGAATTTAACTCCCAGCTAGAAGAAGAAATTCATCAAGAGCTAGCACACAGCAGAGACAAAGACGCCATCAAGATCCCCTGCCCAGAATGCCACGGAGCTAGACTCCGTGAAGAATCACGCAACATCTTGCTCAACGGACTTTCCATCTCAGAGATCACTGCCAACCCAGTCAGCGACACAGTGAAGCTGTTAGAGAAGTGGAATTTCACAGGCAGAGACAAAGTCATCGCTCGTGACATTCTCCCTGAAATCATCCAGAGGCTAAAATTCCTCGCTAAGGTAGGGCTCGACTACCTATCGATAGACCGTTCAGCCGACACGCTCAGTGGCGGAGAATCCCAGCGTATCCGCTTAGCTGCTCAGCTAGGATCTAATCTAACAGGCGTTCTCTACATCCTAGACGAACCAACCATCGGACTCCACCCACGTGACAACGTCCAGCTGTTAGACACCCTAGAAACTCTCAAAGACAAAGGCAACTCACTCATCGTAGTAGAACACGATGACGAAACCATGGCCAGAGCCGACACCCTCATCAACATCGGACCAGGAGCTGGAAAAGAAGGCGGAACCGTTACTGAAACACTCAGCCATGATGTAACACCGCCCAAACCACCACGTAGATCTATCCCGAAAGTCTCAGAAAAAGACGCTTGGCTAAAAATCAAAGACTGCACCCACAACAACCTCAAAGAAATCGACGTCCGCATCCCACTAGGCCGCCTCACCGTCATCACTGGAGTCTCAGGCTGCGGTAAATCCTCACTCATGCGAGGAACCATAGCCAAAATCCCCACAGGAAAGCCGAAGGCAAATTCCAATCACAAATCACAAATCACAAATCACAAATCTTCAGCAGGCTTCAGCACTCTGAAGTATACTTACGAAGTAGACCAAACTCCAATCGGAAAAACATCCCGATCCTGCCCTGCGACCTACGTAAAAGTCTTCGACGACATACGTAAGCTCATGGCAGTCGTCCCAGAATCAAAACTCCGAGGCTACACAGCATCACGCTTCTCCTTCAACAATGGCGAAGGACAATGCCCAGACTGCAAAGGCAACGGACGCATCAAGCTAGAGATGGACTTCCTCCCTACCACCTACGTCCCCTGCGAGACTTGTGACCAGATGCGCTATAACCCAGCCACTCTAGAAATCCGCTACAACGGCAGAAACATCGGCGACATCCTGCAAATGTCGATCAAAGAA
>CAKZNV010000009.1 GCA_937132085.1 uncultured Rubritalea sp.
CGAGGCTCAGAAATCTCGACTTCACGAGGGTATTTATCCTTACAGCTGATAACTCCCAGAGTCAGTGCTAGGAGTAGGCTCAATTTGGATAAGGTGCCTAGGCGGAAACATTTGGACGGCGTATTCATGGCTAAAGCCTAGTAAGCCCGATCTCTGGGTTGTGCAAGCATTCACTGTGAAATTCTTGCGCATTTTCAGAGATACGTCTAGGGTCTCTCACATGAGTGAAATGACACTATTCGAGAAAATCATCGCTAGAGAAATACCCGCAGAGATCTTGTATGAAGATGATCTCTGCCTTTGTTTCCGTGACATTGCCCCACAGGCGCCAGTGCATTTGCTAGTAGTGCCTAAGAAGCCCATTGTGAGAGTAGCGGAGGCAGCCGCTGAAGATAAAGAGGTGCTGGGTCACTTACTGCTGACTGCTCAACTCGTTGCTAAACAAGAAGGCTTCGTAGATGATGGCTTCCGTGTCGTGATCAATAATGGAGCTGATGGAGGAGAGGCTGTGCCGCATCTTCATGTGCATATTCTTGCTGGTAGGAAAATGACATGGCCTCCAGGTTAGGGGTGTTCGACTAGGTTATATTTTTAAACGACTGAGTAACAAGGCAGAAACAAGACGCACCTATTTCTTGCATGATGGGATGATCCATCATAGAAGGGCGCACCCCATTAAACACACAATATTTTTACACTATGGAAGGCATCGCAATAATGACATCAGGCGGAGACGCAGCAGGTATGAACCCAGCTGTTAAGTTCTGCGTAGAATACGCTAAAAAAAGAGGACTAAAGCCTTTTCTCATTCGCAACGGCCTCAGAGGTCTCATCGATGATGATATTAAAGTAGCTGAAAGATCTGACGTTTCAGGGATCCTACATCGTGGGGGCACCGTTCTTAGATCTTCTCGTTCGAAGCGTTTCTTCGAAGATAAATACCGTCTGCAAGCTTATGAAAACCTTCAGAAACACGGTATCAACAAGCTTATCGTAATCGGTGGTGATGGATCATTCACTGCACTTAATCGTTTCTATAATGAGTATAAAGTGCCATTCGCAGGTATTCCAGCGACTATTGATAACGATATCCCGGGAACTGATTACTGCCTCGGCGTAGACACAGCTCTCAACGTGATCCGTGAGTCCATCGACTCCATTCGTGACACAGCATTATCATTTAGTCGAGCTTTCGTGATCGAGACTATGGGCCGCAACTGTGGTTACCTAGCAATGACGAGCGCTCTCTCAAGTGGTGCTGAAATCTGTATTGCTCCTGAGCTAGACCATGACTTAGACTCGATCGGTGAGCGTCTTAAAAAGGACGTTGAAGGTGGTCGAGACTATATCATGGCTGTTGTGGCGGAAGGTTCTAATATGGCTGGTGAACTTACTCATTGGATTAAAGATAACTTGAATATGGATGCTCGTCTTACAGTGCTAGGACACGTCCAGCGTGGTGGGTCACCTACAGTGAGAGACCGTGTGATGGCGTATAACTACGCTGTTCAGGCTGTGGAGTCACTTCTAGCTGGCAACACGAACCAAATAATGACATTCCGTGACGGCTCTTATGGGACGGCACCGATCGACATTATAAACACCAAGTGCATAGTAGATCCTAACATCGTGGAACTAGCTTCACATTTGGCGGTATAAAATCAGGCCAGAGTTATACTTGCTGTTTAAAAAGTATTTCTGCATACTGAACTCATAACAAATACTAAATAAAACTATGTTTAAAAGAATAGGTAACTTAATTAAAGGGTTCTTCGGGCTCTTCGTGGGTGGACTCGAAAAGCGCAATCCTAAGGCGCTTCTCGAAGTAGAGAAAGAGAATTTACGCAAACAAATTTCCAAGTTTAACGGAGGTTTAGCCTCACATGCTGGTCTTGTAGAGAATCTAATGAGTCAGGTGAAGAAGCTGGACAGAGAAGAGACAGAACTCAGAGCTAAGACTGCGGCACACCTTAAGGCAGGTAACCGTCAGCTCGCTGGTGAGTATGCGCTTAAACTAAAGCGTGTGGATCTCGCACATGATGAAGTCAAGGAGCAGCTCGAAGCATCAGAAGCTCGCTATAAAGAACTCATCAAGGCTCGTGACGTATCAATCAAGGAAGCTCGCAGAAAGATCGAAGAGCTTAGCCGCGGTATCGATGATATTCAAATCCAGAAGGCAACTGCTGAACTCAACGAAATGGCATCAGGTATGGTGACTAACCTCGGTGGATCAGGCGACACGCTTAACAGACTAGAAGAAATCGTAGAAGGCGAGCGCACTAAGGCAGCAGGCAGAGCTCGCGTAGCGAAGGATAGCATGGACTTCAGCGAAGTGAATATGAAGGCAGCTGAAGAAGAAGCTATGGCCGAAATGGCGCTAGCAGACTTCGCCGCTGAAGCTGGTATTGATCTGGAGAAAACAGAGCAAGCACCACTTCCTAAAGAGACTGAAGAGCAGGACACATCATCTGGTTCAATGGGACCTGGAGTGACTCAGTAATTCAAACACATTACATTTTCAAAAGCGCCACGTTCCTTTCTGGAACATGGCGCTTTTTTTATCGCCAAAATTTTAAAACATACTAACTTACTAAGCATGGAGCTAGCAGCAGAAAACGTGCATGAAAAGATCATTCCTTTTATGAAATATATGGAAGGTCTGACTGAGCGCCCTAAGCTAGAGGACTTGGTAGAACGTATGAAGTCGTTCGACATCACAGTTGAAGAACTAGGGCAGCATGTGCAGTTTCATAGTAATCATTATAGACGAAATCTCATGTTTGAGAACGAGCATGTGCAGCTACTTTGCCTGTGTTGGAAAAGTGGCCAGCGTAGCCCTATTCATGATCATGCAGACTCTATCTGTGGGGTGAAAGTGATCAGCGGTGTCTGCTCAGAAACGATTTATGAGCCAACACCTAGTGGCTACTTGAAACCACTTTCGACTGTAGAATACGGAGTGGGAGTGATTGGTTCACAAGATGATGATACTCACCAAGTTTCAAATTATCAAAGTGAAGGTGAGGACCTTGTCACCCTGCATTGTTACGCACCTCCGCTGACTCGCATGAAGACGTTTTCAAATGAGTCTAAGTTTTCCCAAATCTATGAGCCAATCAATGAATGGCAAATGGATGGTAGTGGTATCTAAGCAATTAGCAACTGAGTGAATGTCGGAAGAGCCACCAATTACTAAGAAACGTTTAACGCTCTACGAGATGATCGAGAGTCAAGGCTACATCTCTCTGGATTCCATGGAAGGATCTGTCGATATGATGGATGTCTCTACGCCAGTAAAGCTGGAGGGTAAGAAATCCAGGCTGATCCCCGGAGTAGGACTAGCGCTTATCATTACTGTGGTGGCGACATTTATGCATGACTTACCATTCGCTCCATTTACCTTGGAAAATGCTGCGCTGAAGCATCCATTAGGTATTTCTATCTTGGCTATTTTGTTAGGCATTATCGTTGGCTCTACTGCGAAACTTTCGACCAATGTGAAGTATGGTTGTAAATGGATCTCCGCTTGGTTTATCCCGATTGCAATTATTTGCTTAGGCTCACGCATGGATCTGGGAGTCCTTTCAGTGCTTGGTTTGCCGATGTTAGGTCTCGTTGTTTCAGTCATGATCATTGCGATTCTGTTAGCCTTCGGAGTTGGCAAATTGTTAGGTCTGAGTAATCAGGCATCTTATCTGTTAGGCGTAGGAACCGCAGTCTGTGGTAGCAGTGCTATTCTAGCAGTAGCGCCAGTCTGTGATTCTGAGGAAGATGATGTGGTGCTAGCAGTAGGAGCGGTGAACTTCATCGGCTTGCTCGCTATGTTCAGCTGTGTAGGAATGATCACATTGATGCCTGAGATGACGGCAGAATTTTTTGGCTCACTGACGGGAGCGACGATCCATGCAGTTCCACAAGTAGTGGCAGCTGCTGAGAGTCACGGTGGCGATGCCTCTACGATCGCGTCTGCGGTAAAGCTGCTACGTGTGACTTTACTAGTGCCAGTGGTCTTACTCAGTGTGGTCTATCTTTCTCGTCGTAAAAGTTCATCTGCTAGCAAATTGGTCAAGAAGCCAAAGAAGCTACATAAGTATGTTCCATGGTTTGTTTGGGGTTTTGTGATCGTTGCGGTTCTGGCAAGTGCTGGGCTGTTACCTGATTTACTATTTCCTGGCAGCGAAGCAGTTTACGATTCTATCTCTGGTTTGACGACAGCTAGTAAATGGTTGTTAGCGGTGGCAATGGCTGCGATAGGCTTACAGGTGAACATTAAAAGCCTCATCACATCAGGTGCAAAAGCCCTGCTGTGCGGAATAATTGTATGGATTGGCATGCTTGCCTCAGCTTTCGCTTTATTTCATGTGTATTTCAGCTAAGCTTTCCCCGTGATAGATACTGTCGAAGAGTTAATGAAGAAAGTGCACTTGTTAGAGATCAAGGCACGTAGGCTTTCTCGTGAATCATTTTCTGGCGAATACCATACCTCGTTTAAAGGGCAGGGGTTAGATTTTGAAGATTTTCGTGAGTATCAACATGGCGATGAAATCCGTTTTATTGACTGGAATGTCACCGCCAGAATGAACTTACCGCACATTCGCACATTTAAAGAAGAGCGTGAACTCACCGTGGTCCTAGCGGTCGATATCTCAGGCTCTGGAAAGTATGGTAGCCAACATTACTCGAAGCGTGAGCTAGCCGCTGAGATTGCCGCAGTGCTAGCCTTCAGCGCCAAACATAATGGCGACAAAGTAGGGCTGCTTCTATTCACCGACGACACTGAACTCTACCTCCCACCTGAGAAAAGCACCAAGCATACGCTAAGAATTATCCGAGAAATCATCGCTGCGGAGCCTAAAAGCCAAGCGACCTCGGTATCCAAGGCCTGCGACTTTCTGAGCAAAACACTCAAACGTAAATCGCTCATCTTCATGCTCTCAGACTTCATGGATCACGATTTTCATAAGAAGCTCGGAGCAATGAGCCAAAAGCATGAAACAGTGGCTATCCGCATCTTTGATCCATTAGAAGAAGAACTACCTAGAGCTGGAAAAGTAAACTTATCAGATCCAGAAACAGGCTGGCAAACCGTAGTGAATACGAATAACTCTAATGTCCGCATGGCATATTCTAAGCTCAATGCCAGGCGATTAGAAGGACTCAAAAAGACCTTCAACAAATACAAAATCTCCAACATCTCAGCCGCCACAAACAAAGACTACCTCCCAGCCCTACATAGGTTGTTTGGAAAATGATCTCTATTAAAAGGCTTTATTGAGAACGCTTGCGATGCGTTCCCACTAGCATTGCCGCTAGGGCTATCATGATTGAGCTTGATGGCTCAGGAACAGTTTCGATAACTACATTATCATAGAGACCAAATTGTAAGTTAGTGTCGCCAGCTACTGAGCTAAAGAGGTCTGCATAGATCAGTGAGAAGTTGCCTTCCACATCAACTAAGGAGCTGCCATCGCTGTTGTCAATCGTTCCTATGACTACGGAATTACCACTCGCTGAGCTGGTTAAGGTGAATGTTGCTGTTCCTTTGTCCGCCGTGGTTCCTGCTATTGAGCCATTTGGATCCACGTCGATTTGAAAAGTAACCCACTCGAAGCCCATATCACCAGCGTCACTAGTGCCTACTTGCCCCTGAGCACCAGGAGCTGCTTTAGCTAGAAAAGCAGATGAGAGAGCCAGATCCGAGCCATTGTTGCTCGTGAGAGTAGATGAATAGATTCCGCTAGCAAAAAACTGCTCTGAGTCATCTTTGTATAGTCGATAATCTCTAGATGATCCACCGTCTCCTGTAGCAAGTATACTAGCTCCATTTCTTCCAGTGCCCGTGCCGTTGTGGCCTACACCACCACCTATAAATTCCGTGCTAGAGCCACCTGCAATAGAGTAATTAATCCAAGCATCAAACTTTACTCGATAAGGAGTGTTACTAAATCCTAATGCGTGAACAGCTGCGATTTCAGAGGCTACTCCATTTGCGATATTAGCTTGTAGCTTTAGCCCTGTCGTTCCCGTCCCATTTGGCGCTGATGGAATTCCGTCGGCACTGTAGTCATAGCCGAAGATAGCTGAAGTGTCAGCATCAGCGACAACAGTGAATCCTGCGTTAGTGGATAAGTCATCTGAGTAGACTACAGTCGCATGAGCTTGTGAACAAAGGAGCAATGAAGAGCTTATAATAGTATAGTAAATTGAGTTCATGTTTATCACTATACCTTATATGTAAGACTCCTGTAAATAATGAAATTACAAGGGGTAGGGTTTAAGGGCTCATAGCTACACGCTCTATCATATGAATTTAAACGATAATCCACGAGGAAATCGGACTAGAGCGAGGGAGGTAATCTCACATTTTTGCTATGTGAGATTTTGTGAATTTTTGTGAGATTACTAAAATTCGTCATAAGCACTTTCACCGTGCTCAGAAAGGTCTAGTCCTTTGTCTTCATCTTCTCTGCTTACTCTGAGTCCGATAGTCGCTTTGACGATCAACATGATGATCACTGTTGCCACTGCTGACCACACGATCGTTACTCCTAAAGCGAGTAACTGAACGCCTAGTTGCTCAAACATTGGCTTCACTAGACCAAGTCCACCCCAAGCTTTTTGGCCAAAGAAGCTGAGTAAGATCGTTCCGAGAATTCCACCCACACCGTGAACGGCGAAGACGTCTAGTGAGTCATCAATTTTGAGTTTTGTGCGGATGATTTTCACTGCATAATAGCAGGTAAGTGCTGCTAAGACACCGATGCAAATCGCTCCCATAGGACCGACGTCGCCTGAGGCTGGAGTGATCGTTGCTAGACCTGCAATGAGTCCAGTGACCACACCGATGAGACTTACTTTGCCATACTGAACTCGCTCAAGAAGACCCCATACGAGAGCTGCTGTAGCTGCAGATAGGTGAGTCACTAGCATGGTCATTCCGGCACCTTGTCCTGCGCTTAGTTGGCTACCAGCATTGAAGCCAAACCAACCAACCCAGAGCATACCAGCTCCTACGAATACCATTCCTGGATTATGTGGAAGGTGCTGGTGCTTGAGGAAATCATGACGTTTTCCTAGCATGAGAACCATGACAAGAGCAGAAACACCAGCTGTAGCGTGAACCACGATACCACCAGCTAAGTCCTTCACTCCCATGTCAGCCATCCAGCCACCAGCCCATACCCAGTGGCATGCAGGAGCGTAGACGACTACTAGCCAGATCGCTGTGAAAAGCATAATGGCACTAAATTTCATTCTCTCCACTACAGCTCCGATATAGAGGGCAGGTGTAATAATCGCAAAGGTCATCTGGAACATAATCCACAGCGTCTCTGGGAGCTGAGGAACAGCTTCATGTGTGGTGTCGATACCTACGCCATTGAGGAAAATTTTATCTAAATTACCAATCCAGCCACCATCACCGCTGAAACAAAGACTGTAGAGACATACGACCCACATGATAGAAGCTAAACAGGCGATTGCCGCACACTGAATCATCACGGAGAGCACATTCTTGGAGCGAACTAGACCACCATAAAAGAGCGCTAAACCAGGCATAGTCATAAAGAGAACCAGTGCTGTAGCTGTCAGTATCCAAGCGCTACTAGACTCGTTTACAGTAGATGCAGCAGCTTCTCCTGCAAAGCTAAGAAGGGTGCTGGACATGAGAATGGCGACTATTAGCGCTGACTGTTTTAAAAGATTCATTGTGATGTTTCTACTAAGTTTATGGTGTGAACGAGTTGTGATAATGAGGAGAATATGCCCTTTGGAAAGAAGCGGCCGTGTCAGTATGAGGAGTGTGCGATAAGGTTGGTTGAATTGCGAAGTGTTGCAGAGGTGTAGATAAGGATCTGGTGATTCCAAATACAACCAACAAATACTTAATGTAAGATCATTTTTTCAGAGGAATCACTCTGTAGCTAATCAACTGATACCCATTCTTTACCATGCTCGATTTGCTTTTAAAATCAGTTACCGAAATAACGTTCTTAGAGCTTTTTTTGGATAAGGTCTGACAAACAGTAAATTTTTCACCATTGCCTTTAGTTAGCTCTGCATAAAATATTGGGTATTGAGCATGTATTGTTTTTGGCCGAGGTAATTCAACCTTTAGTATAGATTGCGCTGTATTTTTGAAGATAAACCATTCTCTTCCAGAGTGTGATATTTCATATTTTGTTATAACTCCTCCTGTTCCTCCAAGATTTTCGTGTCCGATTACTCGTAGTTCAATTTCTTTAGATTGAATTTCTAATCCAGAGCTGGTCAGCACAGTTAATTCTAGATTGTAGTTCGTAATCTCTCCAGTATTTGTAGAAGACTCTGATTGCCTACATCCTTTACTTAAAATGATGATTAGACAAATAATACTCGATTTTAAAAAATTAATCATAGGCTCATTATATTCTAGTTTGTAAGAAACTCACTTAAGATTCAGCGGGGCTATTTTGTTTCTATGTGATCTAGAACTTAGGTAGGTCTATAACATTCTCACCTGCCAAATAAACGTAAATTTTTGCATCTCCACCAGTATGAATATACGATTTTAAGACAGGGCATTTATTGTGCTTCAATGTTTCAAAGATCAGTTCGAAGAAAATTCTGAATTCCGCAGATTGTTCTTTAAACCCTTTGCCAAATGTAAGCAGGCAATGGTGTTTTTTATCATCTGCTAGGATGTCAGCGATAGAAACGATGTCCTTAAATTGGATATTTTTTCTTTTTATATCAGCGGATTCTATCCAAATAGTTTCGTGACTTACTATATGGATAGTAACGTTTTGTTTCTTTTCTTCTATTACATCCGCACGCAAAGTAGGAGTAGAGAACAGTATCAATATACAAAAGTAAGTCAGTTTTTTCATTAGTTCTCTCATTACAGTATCTAATTTCAGTTTTGCTGTTTTTTCAATCATATTTCGGCTACGCTATATGGATGAACACACAGATGCGCACTCTACTTGCCTTGCTAACCTTACTTTTTAGTAATGTCGCTCAAAGTGTCGAGTGGAATGGTGGTGAAAAGTGGGATTTGTTCGATTGCTCAGATCGTAGGGCGATGTGGGTCTGGAATCCAGCTGCAGTCACTGGCACCAAGGAAGAGAATCGTTCGTGGGATCCTACTGCGTCAGCACCTCGAAATGCTCAAGCACGCTTCTTTGAGAATTACAAAGGCTCACAGGATTTGTTTTTTGATTTTTGTGAGAACAAGTCGATCAGAGTGCTCTACTTCTATAATGCAGTGTGGGAGTGGAATATGGCAGATCTAGATAATGCTACACCTACGATTCCTAATGAAGCGGAGTTTGCTAGCTTGGTGGCGGAGGCCAATAGTCGAGGTATTCAGGTCTGGCTGATGTGTTATTTGTGGGATGATCCTAACGATTCACGTATGACGATCACAGCTCAGAAGCAATCGATGAAACGTTTAGCAGAAGCGGTGCATAATTTCAACATAGCCCACCCAACTACACCAGTGGCAGGCATTCATGTGGATCAAGAGCCTGGTGACACGTCGGTTTACGATGACTTGCTGGATACGATGAAAATTGCTCAAGACTGGGTTGATGCGAATTCTCCAGACATCATGATTTCTCAAGCGCTACGCCCTAGATGGAGAAACCAAAATATCACCTGGAATGGAGCCACTAAACCGATGAACGAGCACATCATGGATACTATCGGCCATGGCGCCTACATGTCCTACAATGATAATGTTAACACCGTGAAAAACTGGATCACACCGATCACTAATTACGCCACAGCCAATAATAAGAAAATCTCTTCGGGCTTTGAAGTGAACGATCTGACAGGTCTCTGGCCCAATTCTGATGAAGAGACTTGGTGGGAAGAGATAGGCCTCGAACCAGTCGCCACTCGCTTCAAGGTGGATGCTGCTGCTCCTATTACTTTTGAAGATGCCATGCATGACATCGTGAGCACCTATGAAGCGCAGGCTGGATATGATCGCCAAGTCATTCATAGTTATGGCGACTATTTCAAGCATTGGTTTGGCGAGCATCCACGTGACTACATTCTCAATCTTCCTGCTGGTGAGTATGTCTCTGCCACTCAGAATCCAGCCAAAGTAAATCTTCACCAAGACTCTAGACCGCTAGTCGGGATAAGTAAATTTATAGGCGCTCCGACTGCTCATGCAGGTGCTGATCAGGTTATTTTCGATACCGATTCATTGGCTGGTGAGTCTGTTACCCTAGATGCTTCTGCTTCCACCGATAGCGATGGCAGCATTGCTAGCTATGAATGGAAAAACAATGGTAGCGTCATCGCTACAACGGAAACTCCTACAGTGTCCTTAGCCGATGGAGTGCACACGATCACACTCACGGTGACTGATAACGATGGTAAAACTGGAACTGCAACGGTTGAAATTACGGTCAACGCAGTATCTGTGACTCCCAACGATAGTGACGGGAATGGGCTGAACGATGTCTGGGAAACCACGAATTTCGGAAGCCTCGGCTCGGTTGCACCTGATGCCGATACTGATGGTGACGGCTACACTACCTTCGAGGAAATGGTATTCGGTTTAGATCCTAATGTAAAAGACCCAGCCAATGCTCATATCGCGATCAAGACCGTAGATATTGCAGGGACTGACATGGTGGAGTTTAAATTCCGACGACCACTAAATTTCGCCACACTAGAAGTGAGCTATCAGCTGGAAACCTCTACTAATCTAAGTGATCTCGGAGCGGGTAAATGGACTGTAAATGCTGCTGTTGGAGTCCTTTCAGATGATGGCGTGACTCAGTGGGTGACTTTCTTACTCCCTCTGGCTCAGGATAAAACTTTTTATCGCTGTAAGGTAACACCTAGCTTGTAGCAATGTTACAAAAATGAAGGAGGTCACGATTCTTAACCGAGTGATCTGCTCAGTAGTCGAAAGGTGACCTCTTTTGGGGGGTGTGATGGTGTTTGTTTGGGGGACTTACTTTATTGTTACTATTTTGTTTATTGGGGAAATCTTATTAAAATGGGTTCACCTTTAGTTGCACCAGCCGCGTCTGCGAGCGTTTTGGTATTTGACGATGCCATCGACGATACCTTCTGCCATCTTCTGGCGATACCAGCCTTTCATGCAGCGCATTCTTTCAGAGTAGTTGCTGAGAAATCCTAGTTCTACGATGACTGCAGGGTTCTTAGTATGTCTGAGCACATAGTAGCGAGCATACTTTACTCCTCTGTTGTGTGCTCTGTATTTCTTGAGAATACCAGTCTGAATGTATTGGGCTAGTGGCTTAGAGCGACTGCCGTGATAGAATGTCTCGATGCCGTGGATGTATTTCTTGTAGGTCCAGTTGTAGTGAATGGATACCATGATAGAATTACTATATCGGTTAGAGAACTGTGCTCTCTTAGAAAGTGAAATGAAGACGTCACTTGAGCGTGTAAGCTTAGTGCTGTAGCCTTTTTTGCGCAGGAGGTAGTTGACGCGGAATGAAGTATCTAGAGCGAGGTGCTTCTCGTAGACTTTACCGTAGCTACCACCGTTATCTCTGCCACCGTGACCAGCATCGATCACGACTGTGCTGAATTTTCCAGCTAGCGCCATGCTCGATCCTCCCGCGAGCATAGTAATTAATAAGAGTGTTTTTAAAATATAGTTCATGGCTACAAAATGTTGGTGTTCATTGAAAAATGGGGGATAACTTGATCAATAGTTAAGATGTGTAAAGTATATTAATAGTTAAGTCAAATTAATATTTTAAAAAAATTAATAAAATTTATAATTCTTTATTACTTACGGAGCTTAGAATAATCTATAAACCAATGATAGCAAGAACTATAATAATCTATATATCCTTATTTTGTAGCGCTTTAGCGACATCTGATGCTGTTTTTATAAATAGTGTTCAAAAAGTTATAAAAACCTGGGATTCTGATCAACATGTCTATGTCAAAGGTAATACAGGTTTAGCAAAGTCTGACCTGAATTCATTAGAAAAGTGGCTAGATAAGCATCATGGTAACTGGACAATCCTGCTTATGCAATCGGCTGATGGTGAGGAATGGACGGATACACGTGGAGTTAAGTATTATGGTATGGATGCTGTGGAAAATGCTGTTGGTAGAGGGCTTTCTAATAAAACGAGTTTTGCGAGTCAGACTGATTCACGCACTAAGACTCGAAATGGAGCGATTTTTGTGATGTTTCTTAATGAACGCAAGTTTTCCTATTTTGCCTCGGATGTTTATGATGTGCACGGACTCGGAGAGAGAAACTGGAGAGGCAATCTGGACGCCAAGGCTATCTCTGCGATGCGTAATGGTGGTAGAATTATTGATGCGGTGAAAGACACGGTGACCTATGTAGAAGGGAGCCTTACTAATGAGTTGGCAAGAGTTCAGAGGAGGATTCAGCAAGAGAAGTCAGAGTTCGAGTCAGCGAGACGATGGGTAGTGAATGAGGCAGCAACCACACAGACGATTTTGACTGAACTGGAAGATGAAATTTCTAGATACAGGAGTAATCCGGAACTTAGAAATGGTGATTTGGCTAATCCAGCGATCAATGACTGGAGAGAAGTGGTGGAAACTGCTTCTGCAAATGCAAATCCCTATGTGGCTAAATCTGCTATTCAAGGTGTGGTGAGAAGTATTCAAATCCACAGAACTAAGCTTCAGAGATGGAATGAACTGCATCAAATGCTTAATGGGGTCTCGGCTGAAATGGAGAAGCTGACTCTGCATCCTAACCAAAATCATACGCATATGCACGAGCTAAGTGACAAGCTGGAGGCAGTGAGTCAGGATTATAAGACTGGTAATTCTAGTTCAATCCAAGGACTCAATGATGTGGTCTTTAGGTTGGCGGATCTTAAAGAGGAGAGGGCATTGTTTGAATTTCGTGATGAGAATGAGAGAAAGCAAAAACAAGAGGCCGCTGAACGAAAAAAAATAGCGGTTGTGACTGGTGGATCGGCTGCTGGAGTGAGTTTGTTAGGTTTTGGTATTTATTCTAACAGAAGACGTAGAAAGAGTAAGGAACTAGCTGAGTCACTCTATCAAGAATGGAAAAGCTCTATCAAAAAACGTGTAGATATCCTTTTCAATGTAATGGATAGAGCTGGTGTAGTAGTTGGCTCCGAGAGGGATTTACCTGAGCGAGGCTATGAGGGTGAGACATTACGACATTCTATCATCGGTATCAGAGCGATCGATAAAGCATTCATCCTAACAGCTAGTGTGGATCGTGCTCTAGAAAAGGTGGAGTCACTCATTCATTCAGGTAATGTTTTCAGGAAGACAGCCAATAGTTTTAGCCGAAATAATTATGATGAAGCAATAGACATCCTTGAACGTCACCCTCTACTAACTGATCCCTCACTAGAGAAAATGAAGGTGGCTGAGCGTGGTGAGGAAACGATGCTGGGTAATAAGCTTAAGGTTGATAAGCAAGAGCTGAGCTTCACAGCTCTGATCGCTGAGTTCGACGACACAGTGAGTAAGGCGAACGATGCTCTGGAATTAGTGGAGCATTCATGGGAGACAATTGCTGCCAGAATAGAGGAATTAGGAAATCATTTAGAGTTAGTCAGAGAAAAAGATGCGCAGGTGGAAGCTCTGGCTGAGACTTCAGCTCCACACGATTTATTTTTGTTGAATCCCTTGTTCGATCAATGGCTACCAGCTGCTAGGACGCAACATGAGTCGGGGATGAAACTCGGTAAGCATGATCCTGTCAAAGCGCTGAGTGAGCCGATTCAGCGTGGTGATGAGATGGTGTCAGATATGCAACTGATTATAGAAATGGTTCTATTGTTTAGAAAAACTGAGTTACCTGGTCTCATCCTCAATATGCAAAAGTTCGTCACTCTGAAGCGTGATGATCAGTGGATTAAAAATGCTTTAACTGACTTCAGTCAGCAAATTGATTCCATTAGTGAGGATGGTCTGAGTCGCTCTGTGATAGATAGGGCTATTTCTATTCAGACTGAACTATTCGCTCTGCCTGAAAAGGTAATGAGAGCGACTAGCTTAGCGAAACAGGCAGGGGTTACGATGCCTGTTGAGATTGATAAGGCGCATCAATTAGTCAGCCAAACTAGAGAGAACCTAGCTGTGCAGTTGAGTTTAAGTTCAGGGCAGATATTAGCTGAAAACGATGCTTGGAACCCAGATGTGATCTTGGCCGAGGCGGAGAAGACCAGACGTATTATTGAAAACCTGCTAGATCAAGGCTCAGTATCTGTGGCTGATGAGCAGGTTGTCAGGGCGGTAGCGATGTTGACTAAGACGAATACTATCGTTGATGATACTCTGGAGGCAAATCGAGCCTATGATTCATCGCTTGAGGAAGTCATGGGGCTTGAAATTCTGGTGAATACTCACGAAGAATTAGCGAGAGATCTAATGAGTCATTTGGATGAAAAATACCATAGTGATGCTCTTCAGATAGATCCTGAAGACAGTAGCCGTGGACAGTTAAGCGAGATTGAGGAGGCTCTACGTAGCAACACGAGACAGCTTTCACAAGATATCGGGTTTGCTCAATTATCTCATACTAGTGGCAAACTACTCACTGCTGATGCTGCTCTAAATAATGCCAGACGTTGTCATCGTAATGTGGTGGGTTTGTTAGAGATGATCGACTCTCGTAGGAATGAATTAGAGGATTTAGAAGAGAAGAATAATCATCAGATGGAAGTGTTAGAAAACTCTGTTCGTTCACTTGGCAAGGTGATGGATGATCATCGGACTACTCATGCTACTCAGCAGTTTTTCCGCGAGCTAGTGAGTGTTAGTAAGGCTGTTAATGCAGAGGTGAATGTTCCGTATGGTTCATCGAATCCTTACGCAGCCGAGAAAATGCTTATCGAATCTCAAGATCGCATTACTGGGCTAGAGTCTAGAATTAAGAATGATAGAGAAGTATACGCAGCTACAGAGTCTGCTCTGGGGCAGCTAGTAGGCCAGTATAAGCAAGGGCTAACTTTAATCAATAGAGCCTCTAACGATGGCATAGGAGATAGTTCGAAGACAGTTTCTAGTGCCAGAGAGATTCAAAATATGGAATCGGAGATTAATCGATTCCACGATCAGCTAGCTCAGGCGCATTTCACTTGGCAGGATCTATACAATGACATTCAGTCTGCCTATCATCAGCTGTCTGAGGCGATGATTATTTTGAAGAATGAGCTGCAACTAGCTCAGCGAGCATTATCTAATGTGCGCTCAGCCTCTGGATCAGTTGCGGGGGCAATGCACTGGACAGGTGCTTATGGTGTCACCGTCTCTGGAGCCTACGGCAGAAATGCACTCGGGTCGGCTCAAGACGCATTAGCTGATGGCGATTACAATTCTGCCAGTTCGTTTGCTTCAAGAGCTATCAATCAATCTCGGAGTGCTATTTCGAGCGCTGAGTCAGAAGTGGCTAGTATTCGTCGTCAGAGAGCAGCTGCTGAGAGAGAGCGTCGCAGGAGCAGACAGTCTAGTTCTTCATCGTTTGGTAGTTCTATAGGCTCATCTGGCTCATCTGGTTCCTCTGGCTTTTCACGCTCTAGTTTCAGTAGTTCATCAGGTAGTTCATCAGGATTTTCTAGATCTGGATGGTAATCAGGGAATCTACACTAGGGAGAGTGATGCCCCGCAGCCGCGGGGCGCAGGACAGAATTAAAAAAATGAATCAGAATTTTTACGAATCTTATGTAACATTTATTTTAGCTTGCTCTAAATCTATAATGCTCATCTCAAGTGCATGAGCCATTTGATAAGTAATTGTGTTTATTTTGAAAAATTCTGTCAATTCTGTATAAAAAGTCCCTAGTGTAAGGTCCCTAGGTTGGTAATGGTCGGAATCGACTAGCTATTTTAAATCTGAGAGGTTAGCGTGGCCAAGAGTAAGCATGAGCGAGGGGCAAAAAGAATTTGAGAAGTGGGCAGAGGACGTCATTTTTGGCAGAGCCAGAGGCTTCCGTGCATTTCTCATGCGTATATTCCTGCGAGGGCTTTCTTGGTTATTCAGAGGGCTAGTGGCACTACGACTTAAGCTGTTTAAAAAGGGATTTAAAGAACAGGCTCACCTAGGCACGATGGTTATCAGCATAGGTAATATCACGATGGGTGGCACTGGTAAAACTCCTGTGGTGGAGCTCTTCGCTAAGACGCTGCGAGATCGTGGCCGTAAAGTAGCGATTCTTAGCCGTGGTTACAAAAGTAAGGATCTAGACAAGCCTCAAGAATGGCTCAGTCAGCACGATGGAGAGCGAATTCCTGATGAAGAAATGCCTAAAGTAGTCAGTGCTGGAACAGGTCTAGATCTAGAAGTGCAATACGCAGGTGATGAACCCTACATGCTCGCTAAGAATCTCGATGAAGTCTCAGTGATTGTTGATAAAGACAGAATCAAAGGTGGCAGGTTTGCGATCAATGAGCTGGATAGTGATATACTTCTGTTAGATGATGGAATGCAATTTCTCAAATTAGCGCATAGTATCGATGTTGTTCTAGTGGACTCTAACAGCCCATTCGGAACAGGAGCGATGATTCCAAGAGGGACGTTGCGCGAGCCACCGAGTAGCCTGTGCAGAGCTGATTACATCTTCATCACCAAGTGCTATAATCCTGGTAATACAAAGCTTATCAAGAAAATCCGCAAGCATAACAAAGTAGCAGAAATCATCGAATGCACTCACGGTCCTGTGCATCTGGAGAATGTCTTTACTGGTGATATTGTTCCGCTGAGTTTTCTGGATGGTAAGTTCGTAGCGGCGATTAGTGGGATTGCTGTTCCTGCGTCATTTGAGGAAAAACTCACTGACCTCGGAGCTAATGTATTGTTCCACCGCACCTTCTCAGATCATTATAATTTCACCCAAGAAGATATCGATAGCTTCATGAGACGCTGTATGAGCCGTGATGCTGAAATCATCGTCACCACAGAAAAAGATGCGGTGAGATTCCACCGACCTACTGAGCTGGATGTTGAAGTCTATTTCCTAAGAATCGAAGTAGATATACTCAGTGGTGAAGATGTCTGGGATAGACTAGTAGATAGAACTTGCGACCAGAAACCACCAGTCGATCCGCTGCTGCTGCACGAGAAGATGGGTTAACAGAGATTTTACAACCATGACTGATAAACAATTTTATATTATTCGTAACCTACTATCTTGGATCGTTGTTGCGCTCTTTTTGCTAGTATCTCGACACTATCTAGATGTGACAAGGCTGGAGCTTGCTGGATTTATAGGGAAGGTTTCGTTGATGATAGTCGCTGGCTTCACATTGATGATTTTGATTAGGATGATGATATTCGTCGATCCTGAGAAAAAGAAAACACCGCAGCCAGAAGCGAGTGCTAATAATGATTATAGAGGGAATGATGATGAGCTAAATTTGAATGGAACGTTCAAGAAATAGCACTGGTTCTAGAGCTGTCTGACATGGACAAAAAAGGCTCTCAACGATGATGCTGAGAGCCTGTTTAAATTTAATGATGTGAAAGATCTTTTACCTAGATGTGTTTACCGGCTGCTTTTTTTCCCATTCATTTACCTCGCCTTCATTGCCAACGAGTGTTTCACCGTTAGGTTTCGGTCTGAGCTCTGGAAGCAATTTGTATAGGTTTTCGTATGCCACAGTGCCGATGTGTCCTTTTATGCGTAGGCATTTCATCGTAGAGCTAGACTTTGATTTTTGATAGTTAATGACTAAGACAGGATCGTTCTTGGTGAGAGTGAGGTTTCTATCTCTGATGAGTCTGACTCTTTTCTTTTTACCTGCTTTGGTGACTAAACCGAACGCATTGACAAGAGTAGCTTTGTATTCACCGACCTTGATGTCAGGAACAATATCGATGTAGCTTCGAGGTTTGAGCGTTTTAGGTTTTTTCTTGTTGTCTCCAACAAAGAGCTGCATTGGTTCGTTCCAGAGATTGACAAATCGAGCTCCATTTTTAAGTTCACCCTTTTTAAACCAATAAGGCTTTATCACTAGCTTACCTTTCTCTCCTCTAAGGATAACAAGAGCTCCTTTGTCGGCACCTACTGGGATTTTAGTGCTCACTACTGGCACTCTAACTTCTTTGCCATCTGTTTGCTCAAGACGAAACAATGATAATGTGCGAGTGCCTAGGTAAGGATACAAGATTGTTTGTCGGAATGCTTTTATCGGGATGGGGATATTCTTTTTGCCGTAAGAGAAATACAGATCTGTGAGCTTCTCAAAGTCGTTAGAATCTTTTTGTCCATATAAATAGATGACTGAAAATTTCGTCTTCACTGCTTCTTGGGCTTGTGCGGACAGTGGAGCAAGCGTCATCACGCTAATCAAAGTTATTAATAATTTTATCATAATGTTATTCTATTTCTTCTGGTGAGATCCATCTAAAGGATACGATTGTGAATTTTCTGCCGTATTTTTTAGCTACTTCAGAGGTAAGTTTGCTAAATGGAGTGGTAGCATCTATGCGAGGGTCTACATATTCAGCACTACGCTGAACTACAGCTTCACACCACGCTCTAGCTACGCTGCCATTGATGGTGCTTTCACCATAAGCTCTGATGACGAATGTATCATCTCTGACAGTCAGTAAGTGACTCGTTCTCGCTAAAAGGTCGCCTTGGGTCAAATAGCCGGGGATACCAGCATTGATATCACCAGCGAAACCATCAGCATTGTAGAAGTCTGCCACATTCTTCGTATCTACCTGACCAGCTATCGTGATTGTGGTATTGATAGCAGATTCGTTGATCGCCTGTTGGACTACACCTAACTTGATAAGCTCGGCAGGAGCTCCAGCTTCTGTTGCTCTGTTGACAAAATCTGACATGGAATAAAATGGGCCGTAGAGTTTCACTTTCTCAGCTATTTTCTCAGCTAAACTTGCAATTTCAGTTGTAGAAAGCACTCTGTATCCATTGTAAGCTTCTTCAGAATCACTGGTAGACGTGGCATCCACTAGGTCTCCAGTAGGGTTTCCTGTTCTGCTGTATGGAACTCCTTTAGCAGCCTTACCTTTGATTAGTGCTCCCTGAGTAGAGTATAAAAACGCTTTCCAGACACGTGGATCAGTGCAGTTCACACTAATTGTTCCGCCAATCATTATGGACTTAGCATTTTGTGTTACTCCTTCTTTTGTTTTAGTGATCGTAGAACCATTTCTAATCCTTAGTCTTGGATTATAAGAACTGGTAGAGTCTTTCAGTGCTGAGAAGTAATAAGAATCTAGTAACGAATCATTCATCCACCAGCTGAGGTCCATGTGGGTAGATGAGCCTGTATTCTGGCCATCTTCAATACTTAGATCCAGATACCTGCCTTGGCCTGTTTCCTCTTTAAACTGGATGTATGGGCTAGGATTAGAATCTCCAATAGAATAAGCTGGGTGGAGGTTGTCTCCAAACCAGTCTTCCATGTCATAGCCTTTCTTAGCAAATTCTGAATACTCGAGGCCATTTCTGATCGATATAGGAGCGTGTCTTAGCTGGATCACATTGAAAAAATGTTTTTCTGGTGTGTCCGCATCCGGCACTTCAAAAAGAACACATCGATTGTTGTCTCCCCCTTGATCAGCACTACCAATCGAATCATCCATTCTGATGAAGTCAGTGTCTGAGAAGTTCAACAACATACCTGCATGGTAGTTACTGACATTACCTAGACCAAAGTCTGCATTTTTGGATCTCTTAGTGCCATTGATCTTGATCTCTTCACCAGGGTAAAAGACAGATGAAGTTTTAGTGTATTCGTATGGGAATAATCCTGAGTGAGAAGCTCTAGGGTTATAGCTCAACCACTTTACATCATTAGGGTGAGCATTGCCTCCTCGTGGTTTGAAATTATTCTCCTGTGGAGTGTTATCACCATAATTATCCAACATCTTGAGTGAAAACCTTCTAGCCCAAGTTGAGCTAATATAGTTGTTGAGAACTCCATCAGCAAAGATCGGTGTAGTAGGGGGATTAATGTAAATTAATTCGTCATTTACCTGAGGAATATTCTTAGAATCCATGTTAATATTTTTGATATTAATCAGTGGCTTTTCTGAAGGAGTGGCACCAAGCGCAGGCTTGCGAACTACACCTTTATAAAGTTGTAGATTCCAATTCACGATATCGCCAGCACGAAGCTCGAATGGGATTTTGCCAGTGCCGCTCGTATCATAGATCTGAATGTCGCCTCCATCTGTTCCAAAGCCACCACCTGTGGCCAGAACGCCACCAGTTGCTCTTCCGCTCACATAGTTCAGCTGCTCAGAATCGTAGTCAGTGAGTTCTTTTTTAGTGAACATAAGATCCCATACACAGTGACCAGTAAAAGGTCCTTCAGTGAGCTCAGCTAAGATATAGCCTTCACCTAACACATCTGTTCTATCTCCCATAGGGAAACCTGAGTGAGGTTTGTAAGTTCCATTATCCATGTCTAGAAATTTATTAGAATCTCTGATGCTAAATGTCTTCACTTCACCAGGTTCGAACTCTACGTCTTTAATCACGTATCTGTGGTCAAATCTCATCGGCTTAGGTAAGTAGGATAGGAAGTTGAATCTTGATCCTGCTAACCATTCGATTTCGGCATCATCAGAGTGTAGTTCACCTGGATATTGGTTATTAGAATTAGACACTGAAAGCGTGTAACTACTGACTTTAAGTTTCTTGTTATAGGGGTTCCAGAGTTTTACAACAGGAGCCATATGTGCATTCATCACATTGACTGCTCTGCCTCTTACATCAAAGTGATGAGGTCGGAGGTAAGGTAATTTTCCTGATGGAGCATATCTCTGTGAGTCAGTGCAAGCATACATCTCCACGAATCCTGCGATCAATGGATACATTCCGCCTTCTTCATCTGTCTGCTCCTTCACTTCTACTTCTGAGACTCCAGAGAGTTCATAGAATGATTGAATTTGCTTCCAGAGAGGGCCAACTCCGTTCTCTTTATCCTGTAGTCCGTTCTTACCGAGTGAGAATACTTTTTCACCGATTTCATTCGTGTCATCCGTCGCTAATTGATCGATGCTAGTGTCATCGAGTGATAGTAATGCTGAAAGGTCGTATTTTAGAAGCCCTCTCTTAGTGTCGATAGGCACTGTGTAGTGCATTAAGCCGATCCAATCTTCATAAGGAGACAAGCCTCGCTGAACAGTAGGTAATGAGGAGTCATTATGTAGAATGTCTGCAGTTCCAGGTGTAATCAATTTTCGAAGGTTGGCTTCTTCCCCTCGCTGTGGGAACCAATTTGCAGTGAGTCCGAGCTCCTCGATGACTGCTTTAACATTCTGCCTATCAGGAGCGATGTGTTCAGAGTCTAGAAGGCTAGAAGTATTCACCACACCAATGCTTGATTTATTGGCCAGACCATCAACGTGGTAAGCCATTTTGCCCTGATTTGCTTCTAGCGATACAGTCGGAACCCAGATCATCATCTTTTCTAGCTCTGTATGTTCTTCATACACTCTAGGTCTCATTCTGACATAGTTGTCTTTATCTACTGGCACTCCACAGAATGCTATATTTCTAACCTGTTCTTCTGATCCTGATACTAAATAACGTTGGAAACTATTGTCTCTGCGCTGTGTCCAAGTATCTCCGTCGGCTGTATCTGTTTTGAGAGCCACCATATAGCGGTTTTTGAAATCTACTGGGTCTACTCCACCGAAGCCATCCACTGACATCATTGACGATGAGATCGTGATGCTTTTATCTGCACCAGCAGCAGCCTGAAGCTCACCGATGGCGATCATTAAGCCCATTCTAGCATTCGCTTGTGCAGCTGCATAATTGTGTGCGTCTTTTGAAGTGTTCGTCTCGACAGAAGCCAGAGACATAACAGCAAAAGCGATCATTAGCATTAATGACATCACGGTAATCGTGGCAATAAGGGCGAAGCCTCGCTGCGGTTTTTCTTGATGTTTTTTCTGATTTTGAAGACTTTTCATAGTTTGCTGTGTAAATAGATCATACAGATTATTGTATTTACTTTGTATTTTTCTAATAGGTGAATTTACCTCAAATTAGGATAAACTGGACACAATAATTGACTGGACTTATGTGAAGACCAGTTAGAGTCTGATGTTTATGTGAGGTGTGCAATTATCTATAAAACCACCGTTTTTACAGTGCTACAGGCTCATTTATGATGTCCTTAGCTGCTATGTGGACCCCAATGCTCTGACCGTTTGACTAATTGGCTTGTAATCTATGGGTCGGCTATTCAAGATTTTGCAGATGTTGCATCTTAGAAAATCAATTTTAGCACTGAAATTAATAGCGGGTAGTTTCTTATTTTCTCAATGTGGTATTGTAGGAATTAACTACAATAAGCCTAAAGTGTATGTTCCTGATGGCTGGACTAGGTCACTCGCTCAGGATCTGAATGGGAGTAACCCGAGTATCGAGCATTGGTGGAAAAAATTTAATGACAAGAATCTGAATGTGCTGGTCTCTAGAGTGAAGCATCACAATAAAGATCTAAAGATAGCGGCGCAGAGTATTTCTATCGCTCGGCTTCAGCGAGGAGTAGCAAGTTCACAGTTTAAACCGGGTGTAGATGCCTCAGCAGGCGCAACTAGGTCTCAAAGCAGTGAGTTCGCAACTGGTGCCAATATAAATCCGAGTAACCTCTATAATAGCGCTGTAGATGCTTCTTGGGAGGCTGATGTTTTCGGAGGTCTGAAGCGCAACTTAGAATTCGCTCAACGTAATCAAGAGGCGGCTACAGAGTCCTATCGAGATCTGTTAGTCTCTCTCTATGCAGAGACGGTTGTAAATTATATTGATTATCGAACTCTCCAGCAACGTATCTCAGTGGCGAATGATCAGATAGTTTCTCAACAAGAAACGATTCGTATCGCCAAGGACTTGTTAGACGCTGGTCTGACTTCGAAGATCGATATGCTTCAGGCTCAGACTGACTTGAATACGACGAAGGCTCAGTTGCCTCAGTTTAAAGCGCAGCTTATACAGGTCAGAAACAGGCTAGCTGTATTAACAGGAGGATATCCTGATTCTGTGGTGAAATTGTTGTCTAGATCTACTCATATTCCGTCTCCTACTAGACTAGGGTCAATAGGTTTACCTGCTGGTCTACTACGAGCAAGGCCTGATGTCCGCAAGGCAGAGAGAGAGCTAGCCGCTCAGACAGCTAAGATCGGTGTTGCTGAAGCTGAGCTATATCCCAAGTTTAGATTGTTTGGCCAATTTTCACTCCAATCAAAGAAGCTACCAAAACTAGTAGATAGCCGCAGTGTTGCTTATGCCTTTGGTCCCTCGTTCGAATGGAAAATATTCTCAGCAGGTCGCCTTCGTAAGAATATTAAGATTGAAGAAGCGAGGACTGAGCAGAACTTGCTCAGCTATGAGAAGACAGTCTTAGCAGCTGTCGAGGAGGTAGAGAATAGTATGGCTGGTATTGAATATGAACGTGACAGGCTCAGAGAGCTAGAAAAAGCACTTAGCAGTTCTGAAGAAGCGACTACTCTGGTTAAAGATAATTACAAAGAAGGTCTAGCTGATTTCCAACGTGTGTTGGATGCGGAGCGTTCTAAGTTCAGTCTGAAGGATCAGTTGTCTGTATCGAGAGGTGAGATAGCTAAAAACTACGTGAAGCTCTATAAATCACTTGGCGGCGGGACAACCGTCAGTGATATCTGGATCGATGCTCCTCGCGCTCAAGCTAAAGGAAAACTTAAAGATAGAAATAGAAATAATGCTAAAAACTAAACTGAAATATTTGTTACTGCTAGGATTGACTGGCTTGTTGACATCTTGTGGTGAAGAGGGTGAGGCCTCAGCAAAGCCGTCGCCTCAACAAATGCCTAAGACGGCTGTGGATATTGAATTGCCAGTGGTTAAAGACTTGGTTGTTTATAATGAATTCTCTGGGAGAACAGCTGCTAGTGAAACTGTAGAGGTGATACCCCGTGTATCAGGATTGTTAGAAAAGAAGCATTTTACCTCGGGTCAGTATGTTAAGAAAGGCCAGTTGTTATTCACGATAGATAAAGAAAAGTATGCAGCAGCAGTGAGCAAAGCGAAATCTATTGTTGGTAAAGCTGAGGCAGATGTCGAGCTAAAGACCGTAGCGTGGAAGAAGCGCAAGAAGGTATTTGACCGCTCACAAGGTGTATCAGAGATCGATGTATTAGTAGCTGATGCTGAACGAAAAGTAGCTAACTCAGAGCTGAAAGCTACTCAAGTGTCTCTCGAAGATGCTCTTAGAGATCTCAGATACACAGAGATCATCGCTCCTATCTCTGGCCGCATCTCTAAGAGTGAAATTTCTGCAGGTAATCTTATCGCCGCTGAGTCATCTGTGATGGCAACAATCACTCAAGATGATCCTCTGTATTTTAATTTTGAAGTCAGTGAACGAGCAGTGCTTCCGTATCTAAAGCTACGACCAAAAGAAGGTAGCCCGATAATAAAAGTAGCAAAAAAAGATCTTCAACTTAGGCTCTCAGATGGATCTACCTATAGTCAGTTAGGTAAAGTTGATTTTGTAGCCAATGGAGTAGATGACGAATCTGGTTCATATCAAATTAGAGCAAGATTTGAAAATCCAAACGGGGTTGTATCAGGAGGCTTGTTTGCAAGAGTGGCTATTCCTGAGACGATCAATAAGGCAGTGCTGGTGAAAAAGTTGGCTGTTTTAAGAGATCTTTCTGGCTACTATGTTTTTCTAGTGAATAAGTCTGGAGTGGTAGAGAAAAGAAATATTGTTCCTACCTCATATTCAGAGGGGGCACTACGCGTCATTGAGCCCTACAACACAGATACTGGAAAAGGTGTCAAAGCAGGTGAACAGGTAGTGGTTAGCAACCTCCAGAAGATAGGTGCAGGCGCTCCTGTCACAATCATCTCAGCTAACAAATCTCAATAATATGTTTAGCGTATTTTTCATTCGTAGGCCGATCATGGCAACAGTCATCTCGATTGTAATCGTATTGGGTGGTCTGTTAGCCTTGAATAAAATTTCTATCTCAAGGTATCCAGATCTAGCTCCGCCTACGATCAAAGTAGGGGCTGTCTATCCGGGTGCGAATGCTCAGTCCATCGCTAGTGAAGTGGCGGCAACAATTGAGCAAGAGATTAATGGGCTAGAGGGAATGCTTTATATGTCTTCTGTCTCATCTAATGATGGACGGTATGAACTGACGGTGACTTTTTCTCCAGATGTAGATCTGGATACAGCTAACGTCTTAGTTCAGAATAGAGTGTCTTCAGCAGAAGGTCGCTTACCTGAGTCTGTTAAGCGACAAGGTGTGAGTGTGAATAAAGTGAGTAGTGCAGTGGCGATGTATATCTCACTATACTCTCCAGATGGAGTTTATGATGACCAGTTCCTCAGTAACTATGTCTCGCAACGAGTCCAAGATGAATTAGCCCGGGTAAAGGGTGTAGGTAATGTGCAGACCTTCGGTGCAGGACAGTTTAGCATGAGACTGTGGCTCAATCCAGAAAAGCTCAGCTCATATAATTTAACTGCCTCTGATGTTATCAATGCAGTGAAGGAGCAGAATGTGCAAGTAGCTGGAGGTAGACTCGGAGCTACTCCATCTGGCCAAGACACAGCCTACACTTATACGGTTAATGTCAGTGGAAAGCTGTCGGAAGTAGAGGAGTTTCAAGAAGTCATCGTTTATAGCTCTAAGAGTGGACGTATTATCCGTTTGAAGGATGTCGCTAGAGTGGAACTGGGTTCAGATCTCTATGATATTTCATCACAATTTAATGGTAAATCCTCTACTACAATTGCAATCTACCAGTCACCAGGGTCTAATATCATTGATGTGACTGATGGAGTGAAAGCGAAGCTTAAGGAGCTCTCTGAGAGCTTCCCTCAGGGGCTCGAATATAAGGTGATGTATGATAACACGGACGTGGTGAACGCCTCTATTCATGAGGTGGTCATTACGCTTATCGTCGCTCTAATTCTGGTGATATTTACCGTGTATGTTTTCTTGCAAAACTTCAGAGCAACATTGATCCCAGCGATAACGATTCCAGTCTCATTGATCGGAACATTTGCAGTTCTGTTAGTAGCAGGATACTCATTGAACCAGCTTACTTTATTCGGTCTAGTGTTAGTAATTGGCATCGTAGTCGATGACTCTATCGTTGTGGTTGAAAACACTACTAAATGGATAGCAGAAGGATTTAAGCCAAAGGACGCGGCGATTAAGGCAATGAAAGAAGTGTCAGGGCCAGTCGTTGCGACGACATTAGTTCTGTTAGCAGTTTTTGTTCCTACTATGTTTATGGGTGGGATTACTGGAATGTTGTTTAAGCAATTTGCAGTGACGATTTCTATCGCAACAGTGTTTAGTTCGATCAACGCTTTGACATTGAGTCCAGCTCTTTGCGCCATTTTACTAAGAGAGCAAAAGCCAGCAAAAGGTTTGTTTAAAGGTTTCAATAGTTTACTAGAAAAGGTAACAAATGGTTATCTGTGGATTACCAGAGGTAGTATTCGTTTCGCCTTATTATCCGTTATATTTGTCATAGGCTTGTCTGCTTATGCTATCTACGGTATGCAGAAATTGCCGACAGGTTTTGTCCCACAAGAAGATGAAGGTTGGTGCATGGTGAATCTCCAGCTTCCAGATGGGGCCTCATTAGCAAGAACTAAAGAGGCCACTGAAGAAGTGAATCAAATGATAGCCAGTGTGGATGGAGTTCAGGATTGTATCGCAATTTCTGGCTACTCGATCATTGATGGAGCAGCGTCTTCGAATACAGGATTTTTCTTGGTGACATTTAAGCCATGGAATGAACGGGAAGAGCCTCACCTTTCTCAAGCTGCAATTTTGAGCCAGCTGAACAGGAAGTTGTTTGGTCTCCGCCAAGGTATTTCTTACGCATTCCCGATGCCGTCACTACCTGGTGTTGGAAATTCAGGTGGATTTACCTATATGCTGCAAGATAGATCTGGTGAAGGTCTAGAAAAGCTAGAAGCAACAGGTAGATCCTTCATGACAGAGTTATCTGCTGATCCAGGGATAGCGTCCGCTAACATGACATTCAGATCTACTGTGCCTCAGGTCACAGTAAATGTAGATCGAGAGCAAGTGCTCAAATCAAATGTTTCTCTCGCTGAAGTTTATAGCACATTACAGATCTACCTAGGTTCAGCGTATGTGAATGATTTCTCTGACTTTGGTAAAATCTTCCAAGTCACAGCTCAAGCTGACTCATCCTTCAGAAATGACATTAATGCTATCAATAAGCTAAAAGTGAGAAGCAAAGACGGGAAGATGATTCCTTTGAACTCACTAGTCAGTGTAGAGGAGTCACTAGGACCTCAGACTGTATCACGATTCAATCTCTATCCTTCTGTCAAGATTATGGGAAGCGCCGCACCAGGGACTAGCTCAGGTGAAGCTCTTACAAAGATAGAAAACCTCTCAGCAAAAAAACTTCCATCAGGATATGGATACAGCTGGGCTGATTTATCCTATCAGCAGAAATCGGCACAAGGTGGTTCGACAGCTATTTTTGCACTAGCAATCCTGTTGGTGTTCTTATTCTTGTCCGCTCAATATGAGAGCTGGTCTCTACCTATTTCGGTGGTGATGGCTGTTCCTGTAGCGATCCTAGGAGCTGTGATTGCGGTAAACATTGGAGGTTATGATAATAATGTTTATACTCAAATTGGAATTGTCCTATTGATCGGACTGTCAACTAAGAGCGCAATTTTGATCGTGGAATTCGCTAAGCAGCTTCGTGAAGACGGGATGAGTATTTTCGATGCAGCGATACAGGCAACGAAGTTACGCTTTAGGGCGGTTCTGATGACAGCATTCTCGTTCATTCTGGGTGTTATTCCTCTCCTCGTCTCTTCAGGTGCGGGAGCTGAATCTCAGAAAGTGATCGGTGCATCTGTGTTCGGAGGTATGCTAGCTGCGACAGTGATCTGTTTAGCAACGGTGCCATTGATGTATTATTTCATTCAGAAGACCGTTGAAGGGCAGTGGTTTAAGCCTGCTAGAGCTAATGCTGAAGAGATGACTGAGGAAGAGCCTGCTACACCAGCTCTAGATGAAACTCCGAAGAACGACGTCACTAAGAGCATTTCTAAGAAGACGCCTAAGAAGACGCCTAAGAAGTCAGAGCCTAAGCAAAAAACTAGGCCAGAAGCGGTAAAAACAGAGGAGAAAAGCTCAGATGTGAAAAAGGAAGATAGCGAGTAACAAGATAGAAGATGGTTTCAGCAGACATAAAAATCAAGTCTTTAGCCTTACTTATGGCCGAGCTAGTGCTTATAGCTAGTTCAGCGGTATGGCCTGAAATTCACTCGGATTCTTATGTGCCTGTTGTTGTGTATACTATTTTACTCTGCGCTGGAGGCTATGTTCTGTCTAATTCACAGAAGTGGATGGCCTATTATTTGGCTGTGTCGGTGATCGTAGTGATTACTACGTATCAAGGTCATTGGTTGACGCAAGTAGCTAATATTGTATCGATAACCATCATTTATGTGATGTTGTTTTACCAAGTGGTGAAGCATAGTTTTTTTAAATCGAACATAAGTAGAGTCGATCAGATTATATCAGGTATCGTAGGTTACCTTTTGTTAGGTCTCTTTTGGGCGCTGCAGTATCGTTGGTTAGATGTGCTTAGCGATGATGGCTTTTTAAACACAGTGACCAATAAAGCGCTAGATGCAGCTGACCAAGTATACTTCTCTTTCGTGACTCTGACTACTTTAGGTTACGGAGAAATTTTACCAACAAGCCCAATTGCTAAGGTGCTGGTGTTATTTACATCGGTCTCAGGAACACTCTACTTAGCAGTATTCATCGCTTGCATTATAGGGAGTAAGGGGAGCAAGGCGTAGCTATTTTACTAGAGTCTTTAGCTTTTTAGGGTAGTCTTTAGGGAAGCTCCAGTAAAGATGGTCAGCTTTTCTCTCTAGACCTCGATATTTTGGTGATGATTTTATTTTGAGGAGCAGAATCAAATCTGAGCTAGTCCATGGGCTAGAGCGAAAGTAGCTATGACCGTTATGAATGAAAGCTCGTTTATCTGCTGAAACATCGATGAAGTCTAGGTGTTTATGGTTCAATACCCAGTTATTCACACGCTCAGAGTGGGGTTTCGCTTCGGCCATTTGGCCTAAGCGCTTCGTCTGCAAAATAAGCTGAGATAGGTTCAGCGCTTTGTTTTTGTGGCCCAAGAATACGCCATTACCACTCCATGATCATCAAGATATTCAGAAAATTCTGCACTAACCAATAATGGGTTTTCAAATAAGGTCCTATAGCCATTGATGAAAATGACAACATCTTTAGATTTAGTTTTTTTGAGCTTTGCGTTGAGGAGTTTTATGAACTTGTCATCGGCTATTACACTAGAGGTATCATCGTCTAGACTTGCCAGCTCCCCATAGATATTGGTGCTTTTTAAAACGCCAATTTCTTTCACATTGCTTAATGTGATCGGTTTCTTTTTTGCTCCACTAGACTGGTGCAGGTGGTTGACCTGTGCCTGACCGATACGGACGAATGTGCTTTGCTCAGATGAATAGCGAGTAGGGTAATCTGCGTTTCTAGAAGGTAGTCTGTCTGTTGCGAATAGAATGTGTTTTGTGCTAGAGAGTTTAGACGTCGTGTTGTCCTTTTTAGTATTCTGAATCTTAATGATCTCGGGTGTCTTCATCCCAAAGATATTAGCCTTAGGGGTGGGGACACAAGATATGAGGAGGCCTATAGAGAGAAAAAATAATGAACGAGATAGTCCGGTAAAGGTTAATAGGTTCGGCATGATTCTGATGATACAATGTTAGTCCTTCTTCGCTAAGTTTTTGACGTCACAGTGGCAGCTTGAGCTACAGCTGTTACTATTCTTCTTCTTTCTCAAGATCTTCACTAGGAAGATAATCAAAGTAAGGAAGACGATGCCGAGGGCGGCGATGGATTGTATATTGTCCATGGGATTGATCCTTTAGTTCATTCTTAGGAATAGCCTAGCATTAGGCCGACTTGGTATACGAGTAGGGCGGCTACGTAGGCGAAGCCTGACATGCCGACTAGTTGTCCTGCAGCCCATTTCCATGAGCTAGTCTCTCGCATGACGACTACCGTGGTAGGGAAACACTGAAGAGCGTAGATGAAGAATACTAACAGACTCAGAAGCGTAAGTGGAGTGTAGAGCTTTTGCCCTTCCTTGGTGTTCTCGCTGTCGTTGAGTCGTTTATTGAGTCGTTTCGGCCAGGTTGCTGTTGCCATTTTCTCGCGGAGTTTCTGATCCATGATTTCCTCGTCTTCTTCCTCGATAGAGAAGGTGATGGCGAGGCTGGAAATGAAGACTTCACGAGCTGCGAATGAGGTGAGGACGGCAGTGCCTGTGCGCCAGTCGTAGCCGAGTGGCTCCATGACAGGTTCGATGCCTTTACCAATCTGGCCCATGTAGGATTGTTCTAAAGCGAGTGCTGAATCGTCTGCTGCTGGTGATCCTTCGGCTGGTTTTGGGTAGGTCTGGAGAGCCCAGAGTAGTATGGAAATTCCGAGGATGACAGTTCCTGCACGTTTTAAGAATGAGTAGGCTCGGCCTGCGATGTGGCGGAATAGGTAATCGAGCTGTGGCTTGCGGAATGGTGGCAGCTCTAGCATGAAGTGACTCTCAGTCTGGTCTTCTCGGAGCTTTTTGCTGAGGATCTTAGATGCAATAAGTGCCGTGATGATGCCTGTTGCGTAGATAGCTATCATGATGCCAGCCTTAGTCCATGCACTGGTGTCCGGTAAGAGTAGAGCGACGATGGTTGTGTAAACTGGGATACGTGCTGAGCAGCTCATCCATGGGGCGATGAGAATGGTGATGAGACGTTCTCTGGCGCTGTTAATCGTGCGTGCTGCCATGATGCCTGGTATGGCACATGCGTGGGAGCTGAGTAGAGGAAGAAACGCTCTGCCACTGAGTCCTGCTCTGGACATAATTCCATCCATCAAATAGGCCGCTCTGCTCATATAGCCACTGCTCTCCATGAGGCCGATGAAGAAGAATAGCATGATGATCTGAGGGAGGAAAATGACGGTTCCTTTGAGTCCTTCGATGATTCCGCTGGTCATGAGATCGCGTAGATCTCCAGCTGGCATGATGCCTCCTACCCAGTCTGAGATGACATCGAAAAAGCTCTCGACCCAGTTCATAGGATACTCAGAGAGAGTGAAAATAGTGTAGAACACAGCGAGCATGATACCGATGAAACTGATCCAACCTGTAAAGGGATGGAGGAACCAACGGTCGAGCTTATCTGTGGTGGTGAGAGTGTCTTCAGTCTCACGTCTAGCAGCTAGTTGGCAGACAGTTTTGATCTTTTCTGTGCGCTGCTTGTCTTGCTGGATAAGGTCAGTTTCGGTGTCTAGCCAGCTCGGCTGAGCGAGGTTAGGTAGAGGTAAACGTAGCGCTTGCTTCAGCTCTATCAGGCCTTTGTTGTTATTCGCTTGGATGGGAACGACGGGGACACCGAGTTCCTCAGAAATAATGGTCGGGTCGAGGCGGATGCCTTTTTTCTCGGCCACATCCACCATGTTCAGAGCGATTACGACAGGGATGTCTAGCTCGATGAGGTGAAGGGTGAGTTGGAGATGGCGTTCTAGTGCGGAAGCATCGACTACATTGACGATGAGGTCTGGAACTGCTTCGCCTTCTTGAGCTCCGAGTAGCACGTCGCTAGTGACTTTTTCATCAGGCGATTCTGGGCTGAGAGTGTAGCAGCCGGGAAGGTCTGCTATGTTGACCTTGCGTCCATGCGGAGTGCGGAAAGTGCCAGTTTTCTTAGTGACAGTGACGCCTGAGTAATTGCCAACTTTCTGGTTTTCTCCGGTAAGAGCGTTAAATAAAGTGGTTTTACCGGTGTTTGGATTCCCTACGAGGGCAATCGTTTCATACTCTGTAGAGTCAGACATACAGCTAGTTTTTAGCGGCTAGTGTTTAATTTAGGCTGGGCAGACAACGATCTGATCAGCTAATTTACGGTTTAGTGCGAGTTTTACTCCACACACTGTGCAGATCATGTTTCTGCCATTGGAGTGCTTTTTCACTTCCATAGATTCACAAAATCCCATGTCACGTAATTGCTTACAAGCATTACCTACCAAGGTCTGAACACGAAAATTACAACCAACACTCGCTTGGGCAAGCGTTTGTGCAGTTTGTGCATTCTCGATTAAGATTTCGTTGGCTAGGGCGCTTTTCATGACTTCTGGAGATACATAAACCTAATTGAGACTGGTTTGCAACTAATAATTGATCGTTATTGAGAATTAATCTCAATCTCTGCTTATCTGTGGTTTAGAGCGACAAAATATGCTGAAAGGGTTACTTCCAGATAACTTTGTCCGCCGCGGGCTTGCGGACCATTTTTGGCCAGGCTTTACCTTCCTTAGGATAGCCGATGTAGAGGAGGCCTAGACATTTGTCCTTGCTGCCGAGTTGCAGTGATTGTGCGAAATTTTCACCATAGCAGGCAGCTGGGGATGACCAGAAGAGTCCGACTCCTGCGGCACTTGCTGCTAGGTGCATGTTCTGGACGGCACAGGCGACTGCTTCTATTTCTTCAATTTCTGGAATTTTTTCGTTGTCGCCAGGTGTCATGACGATGGCAGCTACGGCATGTGAAAAGAGTGGGTTTTTGCCCATCTTCTCATGCTTTTCTGGGCGGAACTCATCAGCTGGAGTTTCTGCCTGGTAGGCATCTTGTAGAGCTTTAGCTATTTCGTTTCGGCTGTCGCCACGATAAATGATGAATCTCCAAGGCTCAGTATGGCCATGGCTAGGCGCCCAGTTCGCACACTCAATGAGCGTGTCCCAAGTTTCTGATGAGATGGATTTTTCAGCATCCATATCGACAGGTTTGATGCTACGTCTATGTGCGATGAGTTCGGCTGCTTGATGAAGATTCATGCCGGTGAAATTAGCTTTAAATCGCTGTGAGTCAAGAGCGAGAAAACAGTTTTCACTTTGCTGAATTTTTACTTTAGTAAAATAGTTAACTATGCTTAAAGTGTCCCATGAAAGAACAATTACTGCAACATCCAGTATTTAAAATGGCGGCAGAGCAGTTCGATAGATCTGCTGATTTCCTTGGTCTAACAGAAGATGTTAGAGAGCGCTGTAAATGGCCCAAGCGACTCATCACGGTGACGATTCCAGTGAAGAGAGATAGTGGAGAAACGGAGGTATTCTTTGGCTACAGAGTTCAGCATCACTTGAGTAGAGGACCAGTAAAGGGTGGGCTGAGATTTCACCCTAATGTGGATATCGGTGAAGTGGCTGCGCTAGCGATGTGGATGAACTGGAAGTGTGCTCTTATGGGCTTGCCTTTCGGTGGTGGTAAAGGTGGAGTGACTTGTGATCCTAGAACGATGAGTCCGCATGAGCTTGAGAATGTAACACGTAGATTTGCCTCTGAGATGTTGCCATTTATCGGTCCTGAAGTGGATGTAATGGCGCCTGATATGGGGACGAATGAGCAGACGATGGCATGGATCACGGATGTGTATTCTACTCATGCTGGGCATCTTGTTCCGGGGATTGTTACGGGTAAGCCTGTGATTCTTCAGGGCTCAGAGGGCAGAACTGCAGCGACTGGTCATGGTGTGGCGTTCCTTGCTGCTAGAGCGTTGAAGCGCATTGGTGTGAAGCATGATAGGGCGACTGCTGTGGTGCAGGGCTTTGGTAATGTGGGCTCTCATGCTGCTAGGACTCTAGAGTCTTATAGCATCAACGTGATTGCAGTTTCTGACGTGAGTGGAGCGATTCATAATGCTGACGGATTAGATATTGAGACGCTGATGCAGTATGTGAAAGACACTGGCTCTGTGAAAGATTTCCCAGGTTCTGAGAGCATAGATCCGGAATCGATTCTTACAATGGAGTGTGATGTTCTTATGCCTTGTGCTCTAGAGCGTGTGATCACGGAGAAGAACGCGGCAGATCTGAAATGCAAAGTTTTAGCCGAAGGAGCCAATGGGCCAACAACTCCGAATGCGGATGCGATTATCGAGAAACGTGATGATATTTTCTTGATTCCAGATATTTTATGCAATGCTGGTGGTGTGACTGTTTCCTACTTTGAGTGGGTGCAGAACTTACAGCGTTTCCAATGGAGTGAGCAAGAGGTGCTCAGCAAGCTGGATACGATGCTAGCTCAGGCATTTGATAAAGTGGTGAACTATGCAAAATGGAATAAACTTCCTAACCGAGTGGCTGCTCTATCTCTTGGCATCAAAGAGGTGGCTGATGTTAAGAGCCAACGTGGACTCTATCCTTAAGACTTATTTTTGACGAAGTTCTTCCAGTCTAGAGAGTGGCTTTTTAGGCTTCTCTTTAGCTGGTGGCTTCGGCTTTTCTTTGTTGTCAGCGACTTTCTTTTTCGGTGGTCGGTTGACTCTGAGTGTGCCGCCTTGTCCGATAGTGTGCGGGATGATTAGCTTGCCTTGTGGGATGTTGAGTCGGCAGAAAAGGTTAGCGTGTTTACCTATTCTGGCATTGGCTGGGACAGTGATAGGGATGGCTATTTCTTTGTCGTCCTTCGTGACCTCTACTGGCTGAGCTGTGATGCCATCAGGGAGTCCGTGGAGGGTGATTTTTACTTTGCCCTCGAATGCTGTGTGCTGATCTAGTGTGCAGAGGATCGATGTATTCTTGCCCTGTGTGGTGGCTGCCATGGCGAGCTTTCCTGAGAGGTAAGGTTCCTTGACTTCTACTTGAATCACATTTGAGCTCAGCTGAACTGGACCGTCTTTAGGGTAGAGCATCGCACGAATACAGAAGTCCCATTTGCCGAGTGGAGCATTACTGTCGGCGGCTAAATAGATAGTGACTTGGTCTTTGCCTTTCGGGATGTTGGCGCTGTAGTTGGTGCCGATTCCAGCTGGCTTCCAGGGCATTTGTAGGTCTATTTTTCCATCGAAGCCTTCCGCTCGTTTGACTCTAACAGTGATAGCCATTGTTCCGCTTCGCACGATGGGTTGTGGAGGTTGGATGATTTCGATTTGTGCTGGAGCTGAGTCAGTTACCGCAATAGGAATTTTGTCTGTCACGTATCCAGTGAAGACTTTATTGTTACTTCCTAGGAAAGGATAGACGCTTGTCTGAACTGGCTCGACCATCTTGTTGTCTGGTGTGGCGGCACTGAGTGGGAAAAGTCCAGCTGCTTTCGGTGCATTTGCTGTAGCTTCTAGGTAGATCACTGCTTTGTTGTCATTTTTCACTAAGTTGAGCTGGCGCATTTTCACTCCTTTTGGGAGTTGCTTAGCGAGCACTTTCATCTCTTCTTTGATACCTTTCTTTGTGAGGGTGACTTGGTAACAGACTTTGTTGCCTTGAGGGATGTTGAGAGCCTTCCACTTCTGAGTTTCTTGGATTCTGACGTGCATCATCTCTGCTTTTACACTTGGTTTCTGATGAGTGAGCTCGATCCGATAATGGTGATGCGGTGAGCTGGACTTAAGCTGATCCATGATCATTACCCAGTATTCACCATCAGCAGGGACATTGAAATCTAGTTTGCTGTCGGGTAGACCTTGTGACTGATCATCATTATTAGAGATGTATTTGCCATCAGCATGTCTGAACTGCAGGACAGAATCGAGCGGAGATGCTAGTGACTGCGCATAGACTTTGGCAGTGAGCTTCTGGCCTTTCTTTGCTTTAAATTTATACCAATCTTGGTCTCCATCTTTTTCGATCGTTCCGTGGAATGCGAAAGGAGCCTCGGGAATCATCTTCTGTGATGATTTGCCTGGGCTATCGTTCGGGTTGGTTTCGTTATAGTAGCCGAAGTCAGTGACCCTGATGAACTGCGGTGAGTTGGTGACTAGATTATCTTTCGTGACTAGCAGAGGCTGGAGAGCTTCTGCAGTAGTGAATTTTTGCTTATATGAAAAGGCTGGGGTGTTCTCAGTGAGGACTCTAAAATCGGTTTCTTTACCTCGCTGAGCGCCAAGTGGAAAGATGCTTTTAGGGATGATGAAGTTGCCAACTTGTAGACGATAGTGAGAATTGTTAGATCCCTGATATGAGGCTTCTCTCACAATGAGGTAGTAGTCTCCGTCACTAGGTGCTTTGTAAGTTAGTGAAGGATCTTGTTTGTGCAGGAGGCTATCGTCAGAGGAGATGAGTTCTTTGTTAGATGAATCAGTTAGGCTGAGATGGGGGTCGTAGAAAGTCCTACCTAGTCTCATTCCTACTAGCTCTGCTGAGATGATTTGATCTTTCTTTAAAGTGACTTTGTAGTAGTCGACGTCTTCATTGGCAGAGACGCCGTTGACTGTCTGGTTCAGCAGGATTGACTGAGCTTCCGCTATAGAGTTGTTGGCTTCTTTCTTCTCCGTGATTTCTGGAAAATTTCCTACCCAGAAGGAGGAAACATAACTGATCCCGCCATCACAGTGAACGCGGAAAAGGTATTCGCCGAGTGGAGCATCAGCAGCGATGGTGAGAGGGAAGATGATTTCTTTGGCATTCTTGATGTCTGGCTTACCAACGGTGATGCCGGGTTTGTAGAAGAGGATGGTCTTAGCATTCTGTAGTCGATTTCCGAGACATCTGAGATTTACGCTAGTGCCTCGCTGACCACCAGTCGGTAGCGCACTATTCAGCTGAGGATCATGCGCAAAGACAGTTTCCGCTATAGAACTGATTCCAAGGAATGCAATGGCGATGATGCTGACGATTCTCATGACTTTGTGATGGATTAAATAATGTCTTTGATGATTTCGCCACCGTCTACGATTTCAATTGGTCTACCACCGGGAGACATGAGCTCTTTATCAGCGTTGATTCCTAGCTGATGATAGATCGTTTTAGCAAAATCTTCGACTCCTACTTTATTGTTCTCAGGTTCACCACCGAGAGCGTCTGACTCACCGTAGATGACACCTTTTCTGATGCCTCCACCAGCTAGCATGGTAGAGAAAACTCTAGGCCAGTGGTCACGTCCTGCGTCTTTATTTATCTTAGGAGTGCGGCCAAATTCTGAGGTGACGATGACCATGGTGCTGTCTAGGAGTCCGCGTTGGTCGAGATCTTTGATCAAGGTGGCTACGGCTTTGTCGACTGGTGGGAGATTGCTCTCGATGCCTTTTTTGAGGTCTGAGTGGTGATCCCATCCGCCAGCTGTTAGAGAAACAAACCTTACGCCAGCCTCTACTAGTCTGCGAGCAAGAAGCATGCGCTGACCGGGAGCGTTGTTGCCGTATTCGTCTCGCACTTTCTGTGGTTCTTTATTGATGTCGAACGCTTGGCGAGCATTGTCTGAGGAAATGAGCTTGTAGGCATGCTTGTAAAACGCATCCATGGAGTCGAGTGAGTCAGATTCTTCTATCGAATTAAAATGGTGATCGACGGTTTCGAGTAGTGATTTACGTCGATCAAAGCGAGCCTCATCGACTCCTTTAGGCAGATTAAGGTCACGCACTTTGAAGTCCTTGCGAGCAGGGTCAGAGCCGAGAGCGAAGGGGCCGTGAGCTGAGGAAAGGTAGCCAGAGTTCGCATGTTGGTTCGGCACACTAGGGACGCAGACGTAGGGTGGGAGATTATGCTGTGGGCCGAATTCATGTGAAATGACTGAGCCTATAGATGGGTATTCTATCGCTGGGCTAGGTCGGTAGCCAGTGAACATGTTGTGAGTTCCTCGTTCGTGGGCAGCTTCGCCGTGAGACATAGAGCGGATCACGGTCATTTTGTCGGCGATGCCAGCGAGATGCTTCATGTGTTCGCCGAATCTGTAGCCAGTGAGCTTAGTCTTCACTGTGCCAAATGGTCCACGATACTCTGAGGGAGCGAAGGGTTTAGGGTCGAAGGATTCGTGTTGAGCTAGTCCACCCGGAAGGAAGATTTGAATCACTGCCTTGCAGGGACCTTCCTTATTTTGGTAAATTTTCTGCTCCCCACGAGCTTGCATTTGTAGGAATACAGGCAATGTGAGGCCTAGTCCGCCGAGTAAGCCGACGTTAAGAAATTCTCTTCTAGAGAAGGGATTACAAGATTGATTAGAGTCTGCTAATGGATTTCCAGGACAAGGCATGATGATTTACGATTAGAGGTTTATGCTACATAAGGTAACTCTATAAATACGTTACAGTAAGAAAAAAATTTCATTCTTTAGTGAATCAGTGACTTTTTAAGTATTATGATTTGAGCTTTTGAGAATGACTAGTATGGTGCGCCGCATGTCAATCAACGTAGATTTATTAGCAGAGGTCTGTAAAGCTCCGGGAGCACCTGGATTTGAGAAGGAAATTCGCAATTTAGTATTAAAGGAAATCAAAGGCCTAGTCGATGAAGTTAAAATCGATAATATGGGTAATGTGATTGCTCTGAAAAAGGGTAAAAGCAGCGATAAGAAATCAATGGCAGCTGCACACATGGATGAAATCGGATTCATCGTGACGCACATTGATGATAAAGGTTTTGTTAGATTTACCACGCTTGGTGGTTTCGATCCTAAGACGCTTACTGCACAGAGAGTCATTATACACGGTAAGAAGGATGTGCTAGGAGTGATGGGCTGCAAGCCAATCCACGTGATGACTCCTGATGAGAAGTCTGCGACTCTTAAGAATACAGATTTCTTCATCGATACTGGGATGCAGAAGAAAGACGTTGAGAAGCTTATCGAAGTAGGAAACCCGGTCACTCGTGAGCGAGAACTCGTAGAGATGGGCGAGTGCGTGAATGTGAAGTCACTCGATAACCGTGTTTCAGTTTTCATCCTGATCGAGACTCTCAGAGAGATGAAGAAGAGCAAGTTGACACCAGATTATGATTTCTATGCAGCATTCACTGTGCAGGAAGAAGTAGGTATCCGTGGAGCTAAAGTAGCAGCTCTAGAGGTGCAGCCAGATTTTGGATTTGGTCTAGATACTACGATTGCTTGTGACACTCCGGGAGTGCCACCGCAGACTAGAGTGACAGAAATGGGTGGCGGTGCAGCGATCAAAATCATGGACAGCTTAACTATCTGTGACGTCAGAATGGTGAGCTACATGAAGAAAATAGCTAAGGACAAGAAAATCAAGAACCAGCTAGAAATCCTCACTGCTGGCGGAACTGATACTGCTGGTCTACAAATGATGGTGCCAGGCGGATCTATCGCTGGAGCGATCTCTATCCCTACTCGCTACATTCACCAATCCATCGAAATGGCGCACAAAGGCGATATCGAAAACTGTATTAAACTCCTCACTGCCTGCGTCTGTGAAGTAGAGAGCGGCGACTGGGAACTGTAAGTTTCTTAGTTCAGAAAAACTTTTAAAGCTATCTTCGGAGGGATGAAACTCCCTTTGGAGGTAGCTTTTTTTGTGGCGGCTATCTCAGGAATCTAGCTACAGTCGTTGCAGGTGCCGAAGAATGCTAGTTCGTGGTAGAGGTTTTTGTAGCCGGTGGAGGTGGCTATTTCCTTCTCCAGCTGGTGGACGGGGCAGGGTGCGGTGATGGGGCGGATGTCGCCACAGTCGGTGCAGATGAGAAAATCTTGATGGCGTCCGGGGATGAGCAGAGTGAAGTAAGCTGCACGCTCATGCAGGCCGAGTCGGCGCACGATGCCTTTGTCAGAGAGCTTCTGCAGGAGGCGGAAGACTGTGGCTCTGTCGCAGAGAGCTTTGAGATTAGGGTGCTCAGCCAGCGCCGCGAGTGTCATAGGTGACGTGTTCTCTAGCAGGGTCGTGAGGACGGAACAGAGTGCCTTGGTGCGTCTGAGTCCTGCTTCCTTACATTGCTCTAATATATTACTGAGATGCTGCATACGCAGGTAGTCTCATGCTTTTCAGAGCAATGATCAACTGTGGAGTTGAAGAATTTTCTACACTAGGCTCTTCGGTAAATATGGAGTGACGAATGCTTCATCGAAGCTGTAGACTTCTACGAAGTCTTCTCGTGTATCGCTGTCTTGTCTGCCGAAGACTCCTTCCTCGATAAGTAGGAAGACCATGTCGCCTATGTCTGAGCAACTCTTGATGCCCCATTCGGATAGTAGAGTAGTCGCCATGCAGCCGTATTCTTTGAGAGCGAATTCTCTGAAGCCTAATAGTAGCTCTTTAGCGCTAACGTGTTTGTTGTTCACTATTGTCTGATTTGACTCATCAGATACTGCGAAATCTAGAGCTTCCTTCAAAAACTCAAAGGCTTCAGGCTCAAATCGTGGGTCACGAGAGAGGATGTTTTCTAGAGCTGAATCGAAGTGCATTGGTTGCATGTAGCTACATTTAAGCAGATTGATTTTGCTGGCAAGTGTAAGTTTACGTTTACTGAAATTCTGATAAAATAGGCACTATGAACAAGTCTCAAAATCGATGTGAATAACTTTGTGATAAGTGCGTAAGTTCTTGAATTTTAAACCTCAAAAAAATATCACTGTATTTACGGCATAGTTTTAAAGTGAGGCTAGAGCTTCATTCAGGAAGTCTTAAGGATGGTAATAACTCACTTTTAGAGCGTTTACTCAATTGGTTGTTATTTAGATAGTTATGACACCCTTATGAAGTTATTCATAGTTCTCGACAAGTTATTAACAATTATTAGGAGCGAAAAAGAATAAATTAGATAAAAAACCTTGCACGTTTAAAGCCCCTAAAATGGGGCATTGAGGGGTCTTGAAATTGTTTGTGAATAACTTGTGTAGAAGAGTTGTTGTTTGATCGCATTTTTGACTTGAACTTTTTTTGGAGATGACAAAAAAGCATAGAAACTGACGGTAAATCTATTTTAGAAATACGCATTATTTCACATCTCAGAGTGGGGATGAAAGTGATTACATACAAAGCTGAGATTTGTAATGGTCATATGCTGGTGGGGGTGTCAGTCTGACGACCAACTTAATAACAAATAAAAAATATGAGAGATCCAGTATTAATATGGTTTTTGGTAGGTATCGGTCTGATGCTACTCGAATTCGTGGCGCCAGGTTTGGTAGTCTTCTTTTTCGGAGTAGGCGCATTGGTCGTGTCACTAGCGAGCTATTTAGGCTTAGTAGATAGCCTATTTGGTCAGATGTTACTCTTCTCTGTAGTTTCTATACTCAGTATCTTCCTACTAAGAACGTATGTGAAAAGCTGGTTCGTAGGAGATAGTTCTGATTCAGATGATGAAATGCGCAACGAGTTTGTGGGTAAGGTCGTCAAGGTAGTGAGAGAGATCCCAGGTGGATTAGAAGAAGGAAGAGTCGAGCTGAAAGGTGCAGACTGGAAAGCTTGTAGTGATAAGCCACACATAGTGGGAGACATGGTCAAGGTGACAGCCAGAGATGGTCTAGTCCTGACAGTCAAATCAGCAGAATAAAAGAGAATTTAACCAACAAACAATAAACCAACAAAAATAAAAATATGCCTGAAACAGGAACAATAATCGTAATAGTCATAGCTGTCTTCCTCTTGATTACTATTTTCAAGATGGCCAGAGTAGTGCCACAGAGACAAGCGTTCGTCGTAGAGAGACTCGGTAAGTATAATAAAACATTAGAAGCTGGCTTCCACATTTTGGTGCCATTTATGGACAAGGTGGCTTACAAGCACTCGCTGAAAGAAGTAGCGATGGATGTGCCACCTCAGAACTGTATCACTAAAGATAACATCACCATCGAGGTGGACGGTGTGCTCTACATGCAGGTGCTTGATCCTAAGAAAGCGAGTTATGGAATTGAGAATTATTTCTACGCTTCTACTCAGCTAGCCCAGACGACTCTTCGTTCTGAAATCGGTAAGCTTGAGCTGGATAAGACATTTGAGGAGCGTGATACCATTAACTCAAACCTGATCGAAGCTCTCGATAAAGCGAGTGATCCATGGGGAATTAAGATTACTCGTTATGAAATCGCTAACATTTCACCTCCACAGTCAGTGAAGGAAGCTCTAGAGAAGCAGATGAGAGCAGAGCGTGAGCGTCGTGCTCAGGTGGCTCACTCTGAAGGTGTCCGTGAGTCTCAGATCAACATAGCAGAAGGTCACAAGCAAGATGTGATCAAGCGCTCAGAAGCTGAGAAAGAACGTCAGATGAACGAAGCGGAAGGTAAGGCAAGAGAGATCGAACTCCTCGCTATAGCGACTGCTCAGGGAATTACCCAGATCGCTAGTGCTATCCAGGGACCTGGTGGTCCAGATGCGGTGAACCTAAGAATTGCTGAGCAGTATGTGAAGGAATTCGGTAACTTAGCGAAGGAATCTACTACCATGATTATACCAGCAAGTCTTTCAGACATTGGTGGCACAGTCGCAGGACTCTCTACTGTTCTCGATACAATCAAGGCAAGATAGAGCTAGTTTAACTAGATAAATTTAAGCCCACTTTCTGTTTCAGGAAGTGGGCTTTTTTCTGGCTTAAAATTGGGTTCTAATACTGATTCGAGAGGTTCCTGTAGACTTGGGCAAGAAGAACATCTAGCAGGTAGAAAGGTTAAAGTCACAGCTTGACTAAATCCAACAGTATTATACTTACACTATCAAAGAATTTTCTATGAAAGCACTTGTCAAATTTTGTAACAATTATCAATTAAAGTTAGTCTCTGACCCTACCCTAGAGTCACATGATGATGTGCTAGTAAAGATTAAAACTTCTGCTATTTGTCGCACTGATCAATATGTCGCACAAGGTCTCATCGATTGTGAAGATAACAGAGTGTTAGGTCATGAGGCCAGCGGAACAGTCATTTCTATAGGTAATGAGGTCAATAGCATCTCTATCGATGATCAAGTGATCATCAATCCTATGAAGGCTTGCTACCGATGTGATGATTGCTTGAAACAAGACTATCACCATTGCTCTAACATCCAGTTCATGGGGGTTGATTATGATGGGACATTTGCTGAGTATGTAGTCTGCCCTGCTAATCAAGTGTATCGGTTTTCGGATTTGAGCTTTGAACAAGCCGCCTATACCGAGCCTATCGCTGCTACTTTAGCCGTTGTGTATTCATCGATACATGATCACAAGGAAGCATCTATTGCGGTAGTTGGGTCTGGACGCATTGCTCAGCTAACTTTTCAGATCTTGGCTCGTTCAGGTTACACAAACGTCCAATTAATAGGTCTAGAAAACCTTCAAAAGCAAACTTCTGAGGGAGCAAAATTTGACTACGTTGTCGAATCTATTTCCACTCCTAACACTGCGACTGAAGACTTATTTAGCTGTATTCGATTACTCCGAACAGCTGGCACATTGATTCTTAAAAGCAGGAACCCACATCCCGTGCAGTTTCCTACTATGGAATTAATCAAGCGAAGAATTACTATAGAATCGGTTTATTATGCTCCCTTCGATGAGGCGATTCATTTTATTGAAAACAACCTCGACTTGATTGATTCACTCATCGGCAGATCTTATCCAATCGAAGATCATGCACTAGCTTTTCATACCGCCAATCAATCCGAAGCAAACAAAACCTTTTTCATTTTCAAGTAATAAACAATCGATGTGCGGAATCCTTACACAATTTGAAAAACAACAGGCATTGAATGATAGAAACATTAAGCTGTTTCTGGAATCTTTGAAACTGTTAAAGCATCGTGGACCTGATGCTACAGATTATGTTATTTCTAGTAACGAAACATACGCTCTAGGCCACACTCGATTAGCTCTTACTGGTAGAGAAAACGGAAGACAACCTATCTCAAATGAAACTGGTGAGATCTATGCTGTGGTGAATGGTGAATTCTACCAATATGAAACTATTAGAACCAATTTAGAGCAACAAGGTCATCGCTTCAAAACTGATTCTGATAGTGAAATTCTGGTTCATCTGTATGAGCAATATGGCATGCAGTTCACTGACTATTTAAATGGTGAATTTGCCTTTGTGCTAGCGGATCATCGTGCTGCAGAACCAGTCTTTATAGCTGGTCGCGATCGATTTGGTGTGAAACCTCTTCATTATACAGACTCTAGTAAACATCTTGTCATTGCTTCTGAGGCGAAAGCCATACTTCCCATTGCTCCAGACTGTCGAAAATGGGATACTGAAGCTCTACACCAAACTTTCACTCATCAGTATCTATCAACAAGTAAAAGCATTTTTTCTGGTGTCAAACAACTGCCTCCAGCGCATCTGCTTGTGCATGCTGAAGGGAAAACTGAACTTCTGGCGTATTGGGATTTCCCTACAGATCAGACCATGGCATCTAGAGCTGTTGAGCCCGATGAGTTATTGCATGACCTTCGCCGTAACGTATCTGATCGATTACATCAAGATGCAGCCTTTTCACTCAGTAGCGGTGTTGACTCTAGCAGTATCGTAGCTCTAGCGAGCGAGATTAGATCAGAGAATGTTCCTTGTTTCTCTATTAGTTTTGATTCAGATGATTACAATGAGGCTTCTATTATTCGCTCTACGGCCTCACAGATCGGTGCTGACTTAAACATTGTTCCTGTTAGCAGAAATGATTTGTTAGAACACTTACCCACGGCTCTCTATTACTCAGAAGGATTTGCAATCAATGGACAACTGGTGGGAAAATATCTGATGAATAAAGAAGTTCATCGAGCTGGCCACAAGGTTATCCTCTCTGGAGAAGGCGCTGATGAAGCATTTCTAGGGTATGCTCATTTAGAGGCAGATTTTCAGGATCAGTCGCTCGATGCAATTGGTTCACACCCGTTGCAAGCAGGGCTGATGTTAGCAGATAGTGAATTTAGTATTTCTAATGAATTACCTTCGTGGATGAATGCTTGGCCTAGTTTCTTACTTGCGAAGATGAGTTTTTGCGGTCAACTAAGGGGGCTATTGAAGGCTGAATTTCTACGTGAATATTCTGCACAAACTCTGGATAACACGCTAACTGAATTCCGCCGATATAATCCATATAGTAATAAAAAACCGGTGCTTAACAGTGCCCATCTTTGGTCACGAACAGCTCTTGCCAATTACATTCTGCACACTCTAGGAGATGGCACAGAAATGCCTCATTCCATTGAAGGACGTGTGCCGTTTCTAGATCATCATTTAGTAGAAAAAGCATGGGCGATACCAACCCAGCAAAAGCTCAATAGCAAGCATTCAAAGGCTATCTTCAGAGATGCTGTGTCTAATATTCTACCAGAAGAAATAGCCTATCGTCCTAAGCACCCTCTAATTGCTCCTCCTATTTTAACAGACCCAGCTCTACATTGCCATACCCGTGATTTGATTCACAGTTCGATGATGTCAGACGTGATGTTTATCGATCAGAAGAAGCTATCTCATTGGTTTAAAACTATGAGCCAAGCCTCTGAAAATCACCAACAAAGTGCCGATCCTATACTGATGACAATCCTTAGTAGTATGCATTTACAACACCAATTTAAACTAAGCTTATGAAAGACTCTAACAGCATAAAAAGTAACACGAAGTCGGATTGGTGGACTACCTTTTACGATCAGAATCTGGCAGACATTTTACTAGATCCTGCTAGCGGAGAGGAAGTCCAGATGACCTGTAATTTTCTCACAGAAGTGCTATCCTTATCTCCAGGAGATACGATTTTTGATCAGTGCTGTGGCAATGGTAGATTAGCTCTCGAACTAGGTCTCAGAGATTTCTCTGTGATAGGCATAGATCAAGCAGACATCTACATCCAGCAAGCAACTACTGAGGCTACTAATCTAAAATCTGATTGTGTTTTTGAAACAGCAGATGCTTTCCAATACACAACTCCGACCCCTTGCCATGCAGCGATGAATTGGTGGACGAGTTTTGGCTATGCAGATGAGGACTTTCAAAACCTTAAAATGCTAAAAACAGCTTATGATTCGCTAATCACTGGAGGGAAATTTGCACTAGATTACATGAACACTCCCAATCTGTATCGAACATTTCAACCTAGCATGATTACCAGAAGGCAACTTCCCAGCGGAGAACTCATCTTGCTACGAGAGAGTTCTATAGATTCGATTAAGGACGTCTTGCACAAAAAATGGACCTACTACTTGCCTAATGACAACGGTGTGGTTTCCCATGATTCCTCCACTCGTCTCTACACCCCAGCTCAACTGGCTCAGCTCTTTTCTCAAGCAGGTTTTACAGATATTGAATTCTATGGAGACGTAGATCAGAGACCATTATCACTACATAGTCCACGATGCATCGTAGTTGCAACTAAACCGCATTCTTAACCTAACAACATATCAATCATGTTACCTACTGATAAACCATTTTTAAGCTCTATTCCTGGAAATAATAACGAGACACGAGACTCTATTTATCGTGGTGATATTTATCTTTCCGACTCTAACGATGCCACAACGAGCTTAGTAAAAGACGTCAAAGATCGTATCCAGAAAGAACTGGGCGTGGAGGACATTAGAAAAGCTCATCTAGAGCTCTCTGATGCGGAGTTTTTTGAACGTATGGGCAACCTTAGAAAACTGTTCTATCTTGATGAAAAGTATCACGATCATCTTAGAAACGTAATTGCGAGCTACGGATTTAATCCTAACAGAACGGCATTTGACCCTATCCGTATTCGAGTTATTCTACCTGGAGGACACCGTAACCCAAAGGCAGCTCCCGTATATTTCCCTCATCGAGATACTTGGTATGCACACCCACAATCTCTGATCGTAGGTTGGATCCCTCTTCATGATCTATCCGCTAATGAGACATTTGAATTTTTCCCAGATTACTTCGATCAAGAGGTTCCTAACAATTCTGAAATTTTTGACTACGCGGATTGGATCAAAGACGGCCCAGCTCTTAAAATAGGCTGGCAGAACAAAGATTCAGGTCTCTCTGCAGGTTACTCAAAAGCTAGTGCAAACCATAATCCTGGCAGACGAATCCGTTTCTGCTGCGAGTCTGGAGAGGCTCTATTTTTCGCTGGATCACACTACCATCAAACTCTGGAACAAGATCTAGGAACTATTCGCTATAGTCTAGACTTCAGACTAGTGAACCTAGATGACGTCAAGCTAGCAAAGGGATCACCTAATTCTGATAATCGATCTAAAGGAGACATTCTATCTGATTATATCCAGCCATAGATACCCAATAATGCGTTCTTTACTCCATACGATTTGGCTACATTATCAACAAAGCCCTCAAGCTATTGTCCTCGAAGAATACCGAGGTGAGTCCTATAGTTATGAAGATCTATGGCAGCGAGCATGCAGCTACTCTCATGACCTAACAGCATTGCCTACAAATGAAGAGTCTGAAGACCATGTAGCTATTTTATTACCGAAGGGAATCGAATTCATCGCAGCTCTTTTAGGTATCTGGCTAGCTAAAAAAACAGCCGTAGTTATAGATCCTCAATGGCCAAATCAGCGTATCAAAAATATCATTAAGGAAGTAGAACCTGAGCACATCATCAAAGCCGAGCCTACTTCTATCCGAGTAGAAAACATAGTCCCTCCACCTAACCTAGATCTTCATTCTCCAGCCTATATCATTTATAGTTCAGGCTCAAGTGGTCAACCAAAGGGCGTCATCGTGCCTCATGCTGGACTTATGGATGTGTTCAGAGACCAAATTGCATTATTTGATCTGCACCCTAACAGCAAGTCATTCTGGGTTCATGGAATCGCCTTTGACGCCTCTATCTCAGATATCGGAACTGTTCTAGTAGCAGGAGCAACTCTCTGCATTGATAAGTGTTTTACCATTAAATCCAGCAAGCATTTTCTTGAACAGGTCACCGAACTACATATCACACATATCGATATCCCCCCGTCATTGTTGTGCGTTCTTGATTCTAGTAATGCTCCAGAGTGTCTAGAAACATTGATCATAGGCGGCGAAGTCACCCCGATACCTATCATCCGTGAATGGGCGAAAAAGCTACGACTCATCAATGTATATGGCCCCACAGAGGCTACTATCTGCACTAGCATGATACGCTGTGATGAATCTTGGAATAGCTCAGATATTGGTCTACCTCTTAACAAGGTCAGCTATGATATTATCGATCCATTTACTCAGCAATCGGCTACGCAAGGAGAGCTTTATATCTCTGGAGATCATGTGGCTTTAGCTTATCTAAAGCAACCTCAACTCACTAAAGATAAGTTCTCTATCAGAGGTGGAAAAAGAGTCTTTAAGACAGGTGACTTAGTGCGAAGAAAAGACAGTGGTTCATTTGAATATTTGGGTAGAATCGATCGCCAAATCAAGATTAGCGGCAAGCTATTTTGTCCTGAGGAAGTCGAAGCTAACTTAAGAAGCATGGAAGGTGTCGATGAAGTCTTTATCGCTCAGACTAATAACCTAACCGCTTGGGTTATTAGTAAATCATCTTCAGATGAGCTTAGACAGTATTTATCGGAATCTCTCCCTCAATGGATGATCCCCACAGAATGGATTTCGCTCACTAGTTTTCCTAAATTAAGTAATGGCAAATTAGACATCACTCGCTTAACGCAATTAAAGGACAAGCAAACATCGCAGCGTGAGGTGAATCCTCAATCACTTGAAAACCGTCTCACGCAATTATGCAGAAATATTCTTGGGCATCAGGATTTTTCCAGCAAGGATGACTTTTTCCTCAATGGAGGAGATTCTTTATCTGCAATCCATTTTCTACTCAAAGCTGAGCAGCAAGGAATCCCCCTCACCCCAGATTCGATTCATCAATACAGAAGTCCTAAGACAATAGCTGCTCACATAGAAACAAGCACCAGCTACGGGACTAGTAATAGTAAGCTGAGCCAACGCGTTTTAGCTCTTTACGAGTCACTTTCAAAACAGGGTTATTCTGGATCAAGCTTTGCTCCCTCACACTCACCTGAGGCATACATTATTACAGGATCTACAGGCTTCCTCGGCAGCGCTATTATTGGAAACCTACTTTCTCAAACTGTGCTTCCTATCATCTGTTTAGTCCGTGGAGATCTTGCAGAAAAACATTCGTTTCTTCTCACCAAACTGGAACATCACGGTTTCAATATTACCGAAAAACAAAGCTCTAGAATTGAATTTATTCAGGCTGATGTTACAGAAAAACGATTTGGACTAGCTCTTCAAGACTGGGAGAAACTCTGTTCGATTTCTGCAGATATAATTCACTGTGCGGCTGAAATGAATATTCTTCAACCCTATGCAGAACTAGAAAAAACCAACATCCAAGGAGCTTTAGAAATCATTAAATTAGCTCTCACCTCTCAGTATAAACGGATCATCTACGCCTCAACCCTATCAGTTTTTGTCGATAGCTACCCTACTCCAGCTATTTGCATAGAATCTGACTCATTGAGTAAAGAAGAACGCACAATCTACGGAGGCTATGCACAAACTAAATGGGTGGCAGATCAACTACTCCAAACCTATTTTCCAGATCAAACGATCAACTTGAGGCTTGGTCTCCTAACACCAAACTCAGCCACAGGCTATGCTGCAGATAATGATTGGTTTCAATGGTTAATCGCATCGCTACAAAACGGACAGTCTGAATTCAATATACAAGATGATGAATCGATGGATTTCACTCCAGTCGATTTTGCCGCTAAGGCAATAGCACAGATAATGCTATCAGGTGACACAGGTAAAACCTATCACATCGCAAATTCTGAATCTTTACGTTTTTCCCAGATCAATTCAGCCATCAAAGTGTCTCAGAGTAATTCATCAAATGACATATCGCACCATGGGTCATTACTTATTGATGCCGCCAACAGCTCACATGGTAGACATCATTTTTCTGTAAATTTATTTAAAACTACTCACACTAACTTCTGCACTAAGAACACTGATTTTATCCTTACTGGGAGCAACATTCACTCACCTTCTCTCACAGATGAATTTCTGAAAACTTACTTATCTAAACTCTATACCCTATGAGCAAATCAACCAAATCAGCCACTCATGGCATGTTATTAGGAAAATTTCTACCTCCCCATTTAGGTCACGTTTATCTAGCAGACTTTGCGAGGCATTACGTTGACCATCTGACTATCATAGTAGGGACATTATCGAATGAGCCAATAGATGGAGAGCTTCGGTATCAATGGATGAAGGAGCTTTGCCCTCACGCCAATGTCGTTCATCTCAAGAAAGACCTACCTCAGGATCCTAGTGAACACCCAGACTTCTGGAATATCTGGCGAACTGAGCTAGAAGCCATTTTACCTAATACTCCTGATGTAGTATTCGCCTCTGAATCCTACGGTCACCGACTAGCTGAAGAACTTGGAGCAAAATTTATTCCCGTAGATCCACAAAGAGAATCAAGGGCTGTAAGTGGAACGACGATTCGAGATAACCCCTATGAAAACTGGAATCTCATCCCCAACATTGTGAAACCTTACTATCTAAAACGAGTCTGTGTTTTTGGCCCAGAATCTACTGGTAAAAGCACCCTTACCGCTAACCTTGCCAAGCATTTCAACACAATAGGAGTAAAAGAATATGCTAGAACTTATCTTGAAGAACTCGGCACAGAACTGCAACAAGAACAGCTCGTAGAGATAGCCAGAGGACAACTATCCAGCGAGACCGCACTAACTCCCTACTCTAACAAATTACTCATTGCCGACACGGATCTCCTTCTCACCACAGTCTGGAGCCAATTTCTCTACGGCTCATGTGATCCTTGGATTACAGAAGAAGCTCAGAACCATGACTACGATCTCTACTTACTCACTGACGTCGATGTTCCTTGGGTAAAAGACGATGTTAGATATCTTCCCAATGATCGAGAAAACTTCCTAGACCTATGCGAACAAACATTGATAGAGAACAACAGAAACTACATCAAGCTCTCAGGGAGTTGGGAAGACAGAACCCAAAAAGCAATTGAAGCGGTAGCTCAACTTATTAGTATATAGAAAAGCAATAGATCGGTTCAAATTATCTAAGCACTGCTATACGATGCGACTAATCCAGTGTGAACGCTTGATGGCTTAAAATTGAGCAAGTTGCTCGGGGAATGGGCATTGTGTGCAGTCTGAGGTGTCGGCTAGGCAGAAGTCTTGGTAGATCTGGAGCAGGGCTTGGTGGTGCCAAGATTTCTTGAGAAATTGTTTGGCCTCCGGTCTGTCTCCGAAGAGTCGGAAGTGTGCCCGCTTTACTTTCTCGTTCACAGCAGGGGCTGGGAATGATTGGTAGGTTTGCCAGGTGATGTCATTTCTCTCGGTGATCTGCATTGGGAGGAGGTGATTGATGATGAGATCGTGAATGCGGTCTTTACCGATGAGAGCGAGGCGCTTCTCGGAGGTCTTAGAAGTGAGGGTGTAGTGGTGCGACCAGAAGTCGTCTTCTAGGCTAGTGAGCCATTCTGTTAGGTTGCTCGGTTGAGTTGTTAGAGAGCGGAATTTCTGCCAATGTTGAGCGATGGCCGCTAGTGTGGCAAGTCTGCGCTGTGGGTGGTTGATAGGGCGGTTTCCATGCAGCGTCCAATTTATAGCACGTGAGGGATCTAGCTCATAGATAGTGCGTTCTTGCCACCATGTGTCCCAGAGGTTTTCTAGCCACTGCTGAGACTCGATGGGAGCCTTCTGGTGGATGTCTGGGTGGAGAAATCCAGCGGTGCCGAAGATGATGGCTTGGAGCCTGTCAGGTTCATGCTGGAGCTTGGAAAGCTGTGTGATGGGGAGCCTCTGAGCAATGAGGCTCATGGAGAGTTTGTTAGGTCTGTAGCCGAGAGTTTCTGCGACTGCTGTCCAGAGTGCTTGGTCGCTGCCGTGACTGTCTCGAATGGCATGGAGTCGTCTAGCCTTGAGCTGACAACGGTGTCTAGCAGCTTGCTCTAACAGTTCTACGACACGGGTGGAGGGAGTGTTAGCAAGAGGTTTAAAGCAACGTCCTATGTGATAGGGGGCAGAGGCGTAGAGAGGAGCTTGCAAGGTGGTCTGGATCACTGTGGTGGGGATGACTACTTTAGGGACTTCGGAGTGGTCTTCAGTGCGGGTGAAATGATTGTGAGCAGAGGGCTCGAATACGACATGCAGGATAGTGCCGTTGAATGCAGGATTGGTATCGTGGCCGTGGCTTTCCCAGTCCGATGGTCTGGTGTCTATTTCTAGTGGACCAGAGACAGATTTACCATTGATGGAGACTGAGGCATGGAGGAAATCTGGTCCTGCGCTACGGTTCCAGAATCCGAATTGATCTATATGAACGGTCTTTCCACATGTGGTTTGAAAGTCTCTACCAAACTGTCCGTTGAACCAAATAGACTGGAGTTCTAACTCATCAGGTAGGTCTAGCTGATGGGGTGAGGACTCATGCAGCAGATTCAGCGGTCTAAGCGAATCTAGTAGTGAGGCGTAAGTCTGCTGCATATCGTTATTTGAGCTCTATTTCTTGGTTGGTTTTTTAGCGGGTTTAGCTGGTGGCGGAGGAGGTGGGTTGAGGATGTTGAGTATGGATTTCACCGTCTGCTCTTCTGGAGTGCCTTTGATTTCAGGAAGTAGAGCTTTAGCAATGAGGATGGCTTGCTCTTTCTTTCCTTGTTCTCTTAAAGTGTCGATGATGTGTAGCTGCATCCGTGTTTTATCTGAGTCTAGGCTGAAGACTTTGTCAGCTGAGTTAAAGAAGAGCATCGCTTCATCTGGCTTGCCAAGGTAGCGCTTATAGAGGCCGATTACTTCGTAATACTTGCCATCTTTAGTCTTCTGAGACGCGGTGCGGAATTTTCTAGAGAGGAGATCTGGATCATCGTTCCAAGCATCGAACCCCGTTTTGACAGCTAGGTAGAAACGATCTTCTTTGACTGGTGAGCTTTTCTTTTCCAG
>CAKZNV010000010.1 GCA_937132085.1 uncultured Rubritalea sp.
GACTGGGCATTCGATTGTTACGAGCGCTGCGTAGGAGGAAACGCTGTTTTCTTACTCAACATCCCACCTACTCGTGATGGAAAATTCTCCCCAATAGACACCAAGGTTCTCAACGAACTAGGACAACGTATCAAGTCTACCTACAGCAACAATTTAGCCAAAGGTCACAGCCTGAAAAACCTAGATGACAAAAATCTAGATACTTACTGGCAGCCATCGAACGATGATCATGAACTAGTCATCACATTAAGCTCACCTCAGACGGTCAATCGCTTCCAAATTCAAGAATCTATCTCCAAGGTAGGTCAGCGAATTCAATCCCACGCACTCGATGCATGGATCGATGGCAGCTGGAAAGAAATCGGTAAGCAAGGCGTAATAGGTTACAGCCGTATCCATCGATTCCCTGAGATCACTTCTGATAAATTCAGAATCAGAATCCTAGATTCCAGAGGCACACCTAGCATCGCAGACGTTGCGGCATTCTACTATCAGGCACCTCCATCAGCAGTCGCTATTACTAGAAAAGATGGGGAAATCCAGCTCAGCGCCACACCGAAGAATGCCCCAATCTACTACACACTAGACGGCTCACAGCCTACCCTAGCATCATCAGTTTATAAGTCGGCTATCAATCTACCAAATGGCGGAACAGTCACAGCTAAAGTGATCCTAGGTAAAATCTCAGGCTCTACATCCAGCGCCCAGTTCGGCATCACTAACCAAGGATGGAAAGTGACAGCTAATAGCCAGCACAGTGGCTACGATGCAGCCAAAGCAACAGATGGAGATCCTAACACATACTGGCATACAAGCTGGGATAAAGGTCATCCAGCACACCCACACACACTCACCATTGAGCTACCAAAGACGACTGTTCTCAAAGGTTTCACCTACCTACCTCGCCAAGACAAACGTGTCCCAGATGGCATGATAGAAGCATTCGAAATCCATACCAGCACCGACGGCAAAACCTGGACCACAGTCGACAAAGGAGAATTCGGTAACTTACTCAATGATCCAACTCAGCGAATCCATCTTTTCAAGAAGCCAATAAGCGTAAAGTTCTTCCGTCTCAAATCTACCCGAGGAGCACAGAACAAGCCCTACGCAGCTGTTGCGGAACTAGAGCTGCTGGCTAAGTAAATTGAGTTAAGTTTATCGGCCATCAGTAGGGTCCCAGTCGCTTCAGACTACTGATTGCTAACCCTCACCTCCTCACCTGATTGATCGCCTCTATAGGCACTGGTAGATATCATTTCTACTCCTCACACAGGGAAACATCTACAGGTTATAAAAAAGGAGCACATCACTAATGACGTGCTCCTTTGTAGAATAGTTGAATTAGGATTTTACTTCGTCCAGAGCTTCTTGAAGCGGAGCTTAGGATCGACTAGGAACCCGTCTATAGCTTTAAGGTCGTAAGTGAAGTCTTGCTTCGCCTTAAACTTGATCACAAACAAATCCTTACTTCCTTTAAGCATTGCAGATTGGCCAATGTTCACAAAGGTCGGGTAGAGTGCTTTGTTGCCATTAGTATGCGTTCTGTCTTTAGTAAGCTCTTTCATTTTTTCCATATCCGTCGCTGTCGTGCTGACAAAGTCGAGTTGCTTAGGATCATACGGAAGAGCAAAGCTGAGTGCGTTCACCGAAGCTAGGTCCTTACCTGAAACCGTGATTTCTACGATTTCACCAGCCTTATAGCTCTTCTTGTTAGACTTGAGTTTGACACTACCTGCTAGAGCAGCATACTTAGCCTTTCTCTTCACACCGCCGTCAAGCTTGGTCGAAACGTGAGAGATATCTAGAGCATCAATGAGGCCATTACTGTTGACGTCACCTTTGATGATATAGCCATCGAAATCTGAATCACCTTTACGAAGACCAGTGTAGTTATCGTATGAAGTCAGGTCGTTGTTATCGATCTTGTTGTCTTCATTGATGTCACCAGGAATGTAGCTCGCTGAGCCAGGAACCTTGAAGATGAATAGCTCTCGTCCTGAACCAAAGTTGCCAGAAGCCTCAGTGATCTTGAATCGTAAGTAAGCAGCCTTGGTTGGCTCCTTAAATGCAAATTCTTTCGTGGCGCCGGTTCTCTCCCACTTGAAGTCAGTTGCTTTAATCCAGTTTTGACCGTCTAGACTGTATTCAATGGAACCTTGAGTGATCGTTCCATTACCAGCACCTGAACGGGGAACATACTGAAGCTTCTCAAGCATATTTACTGATTGGAGATCTACCGTGAACTCAAATGGAACCGCTTTCGTGCTCCACTTTGTGTGCCAGCCTGAATTTAGATCATGGTCGAACATGTTCTTAATCTTGGACTTTCCTTGATCTGGAACAGAGGACTCAACCAACACATTCTTGAGAGCAAATTGGTATGGATTCGCCTTTGTCTTCACAGTCACTGGCTTCCAACTTGATGCACCACCAGCATTCACCGCACGCACCTGAACTTGATAATCAGTTTCTGGATTTAGCCCTTCAATGAGAAACGATGTGCTCTTGATCGTAGAATTACGCATCCCTTCGAATTTCACTTCGTAGTAGTCAGCATTCTTTACCTTCTCCCAACTAGGAGTGATAGAGTATGGACCAGTATTTTCTTCAGTGATCACAGCTAGTGGAGCTGTGAGTTCACCTTTATTTGCTAGTAATGGTGAAGCTGTGGCGTAAACATAACCGTCGATTCTTACGTCAATCTCGCTCTTCGTAGTATCGAGTTTACCTAGCTTCACATGAAGCACAGGATTCTTGATCACCTTCACTTTTTCAAACTCACTACCTGCTGTAGCAAACTTGTTCATGTTAGGTGCTGCTTCGTAGAAATAGACATTCTCACCTTTAGCGAAAGCTTCGAGAGAATCCACTAGTGTTAGATTCACCGCTTCAGCATTCACTTTTACTCTCACTCCCTTAGGCTCGCTTGTGAGATTCACCTGAAACTCAGTAGATTTATCAGCCTTGAAGCCATTAAATGTGCCTTTTGTTGGAGCAACCTTGATCGCTACAACACCGCCCATAACTGATGAGCTGATCACCGTAGTAGAGCCAGATCCCTTCATGTAAGCATTAGAACGGCCATCGTCATCATACTCAGTAAAAGTAGACTCACCATGTGGATAGAGCTCATAAATGCGTCTGCTGCTATCTAGCTTCGAAACATTGTTGTGAGGATTCACTTTTGGAATAATTGCTCCAAGCTTTACAAACACTGGAAGCTTCCAAAGTGGACTGTTAAATTCATTGATAATGCGGCCACCTTCGTAGACTTCACCTGTGAAATAATCCACCCATTGTCCTTGTGGAAGGTAGATATTGTTTCGGATGTCATTACCCTGCTCATCTGAACGAGTCTCCTGATAGATAGGCGCCACCACGAACGATGGTCCATAGAGGAATTGATACTGAGTAGAGGCTCCTAGAGTGTAGGCATTTGCCTCATCTAAGAACATCGCTCTTACCATAGGCAAGCCCTCGACTGATTCGCGAGCCACACTATAAGTATACGGCATGAGCTCAGACTTGAGTTTGAGATACCAACGGTTGATAGAAGTCGCTGGCTCACCGAGCGCTTGAGGATACTTAGGATTAGATCCCCAGCCATCCATATTGAGCTGCATCGTAGTAAATGTTTTCCACTGATAGTCACGGGTATTGATGATTGGTTTTTGACCACCGAAGATACCATCCATGTCTGAGCATATGTTAGACATCCCAGAAAGACCTGCTCCTAGATAAGTAGGGATGTGGAAACGAATGTATTCCCACTGACCACCAGTCTGATCACCACTCCAAACACCAGCGTAACGCTGTGTGCCTGCCCAGCCATCGAGACTGATAATGAATGGACGAGCATCATCACCTTCCTTAGCAATGATATTGGCAGCATCAGCAATACCATTGAGTCCAAATGAATAACCTGGTCCTACCCAAGCTACGTCTGTCTTAAGAACTCGCACACCGGCATCACGCACTTCGCTGATGAGGTCACGCTGAAGAAGAGGCTTAACTCCTTCTTTAGGATGAAGATCTGACTGCGTCCAAAGACCAATCTCTACACCGTTCTTACGAGCATAGTCTCCTAGTTCACGCAGGTTTGCGACATTCCCCTTGAGGCTGTCAGTCTGACCATAGCCAGCACCATAGCCATCATTTGGAAGCAACCAACCAAGCGGCATATCAGCATCACTATAGCGGTCAATCACAGCACGAGCAGAAAACTGACGGTTGCCTTTTTCACCATTGAGCGTTTCTCTAACACCTCCATTGTCCTTCTGGCTTTCTTTATAATGTTTGCCATCTTCAAAAAGGATACCCTTTTCATCTTCTACCCAATAATCACGATTGTAAGCATTGAGGTGGCCGATGTAGAAACCAAATTTAGGAAGCAGCAGGGGATTACCAGTGAGCTGGTAATAGCGGCTGAGAAGATCTGCTGGCTTTTCACCTGCCATGATGAAGAGGTCTAGATAGTTAGTCTTATGCGAAAGAGTTACTTTGCCTGTATCGCTAGAATCAAAATCATAGCGGCCACTCTTAAACGTATACCACATCACTCCATAACCACGAGTCGACCAAAAGTAAGGATTAGGAGAAGCTACGCCTCCATCAGTCCAGCTATTTTGGTTCTCGATCGCGATCGATTTTCCCTTGTGTGAAAAGCGCCCATTTTGAACACCGCCACCGTAAAAATACTCATCATCATGTTCCTCAAGAGTAAGGCTCACCTGCTTGTCACCAATAGCCGGAGCAGTTAACTGATTCATTAGCACCTCACCATCGCTGAGGCGAACTAGCTTTAATAGGCTGCTCGCTTTATCAAACTCTAACCTAACTGTATCAGTAACGATGTTAATTTTGCCCTCAGCGTCAGTCAGCTTGAGTGACTTGACTTCTTTACGTGGCTGGTTAACCAAAATCTGCGCCTGCGGCTTGGCCTCAGGGTCACGGATTTCTCCACCATTGTCATCACGGAATAGACGGAAAATGTCAGAACCATAAAAGTCGACCGACATCTTACGACCTTCAGAAAGGGTCAGATCGATGCGTGTAGGATTAATCTGCTTAGCGCTGATGATTGAGAGTCCCTGTTTCACCTCCTTGGTTGTTTTAGTGACAGGAGCTTCAGTCTGAGCCGATGCCACTAAAGGACACAGAAACAAACCTACAGAAGTTGCGAGTGGCGTAAGCCAAGTAGTTGAATTAGTTGAAATCATGCTGATTGATTGAAAATGTTACGCAAAGTATGCCTCGCAACATCTGGAAAGCAAGGAGCACTTGGCAGAATTTTCGTCAGCTGTGTGACCAATTTTAAACTCACCTAGACTCTACGCCTATTTATAAATCTCCCAAGCCAGCTCACATATCAACACCATCTGCGCATCCACACTGGTAAAAAAACAACCAGTGAGAAGCAAATGAAACCATTTTTTGTAAACTCATTAAAAAAATGATTAATGCCCATAAACATGCCGTATAACTATAACAGCGCATTTTTCTCTCTCGGCTTCACTCAGAATACGAAATGAAATCCTACTATACAGAATACATCACTTAGCTATAATAACTTAACCATACATGAAACTCATACTCACATTTTTAACAGCCCTTTCTACACCTCTCTTCTCAGCAGAAAAACCGAATATCATTTTCATCCTAGCTGACGATATGGGCATCGGTGATGTCTCTCATACCACTGGTAAAGCAGCGACTCCACATATTGATCGCCTTGCAAAAGAAGGCATGAGATTTACTGACGCTCACACCTCATCATCCGTCTGCACTCCCACTCGTTATTCCGTTCTAACTGGTCGTTATAACTGGCGCACTAGACTTAAAAAATCGGTATTTTTCAACCCACACGACAAGCCACTCATCGAAAAAGACGAACTCACCGTAGCTTCTCTACTCAAGGCAAATGGCTATCACACGGGCATGGTCGGCAAGTGGCACCTCGGTATCGGCTGGCAGTTTAAAGAAAACTTCAAACCTCTCCCTGGTAAAAAAGGCGAAGCTGGCTGGGACATCGACTACAGCAAACCAGCCGTCACCCCCACTAGCAATGGCTTCGACTACTTCTTCGGTATTCAGGCTTCGCTCGACATGGCGCCCTACGTCTATATCGAAAACGAACTAGCCACTAAACCCGGCACAGTCACCAAGGCATTCTTCCGCAAAGGTGCCGCCGCTGAAGACTTCGAGGCCAACCAATGTCTCATCCACTTCGCAGAAAAATCCGTCGCCTACATCGACCAGAGGGCAAAAGAAGACAAACCATTCTTCCTCTACTTGCCACTCACCTCACCCCACACACCCATCGTTCCTAGCGCAGCTTGGAAAGGTAAATCTAGCATCGGCAAATACGGTGATTTCCTCATGGAAACTGACTGGGTAGTAGGCCAGGTCATGCAAGCTCTAGACAAGCACAAGCTCACCGACAACACGCTCATCGTCTTCACCACAGACAACGGCTGTTCACCTGCTGCCAATATTAAAAACCTAATCAAACAAGGCCACAAACCAAACGGCGACCTTCGTGGTCATAAAGCAGACATCTTTGAAGGCGGACACCGTGTCCCATTCATCGTAAAATGGCCGGGAAAAGTGAAGCCTAACAGCGTCACGAATCGTCTCACCTGCCAGACCGACTTCACACGCACCTGCGCAGACATCCTCGGAGTGAAACTCACCGACAAAGACGCTGTAGACAGCCAATCCTTCCTACCCACTCTCACTGATGCAGCCATCACTGAGCGTGATGCCATCGTTCATCACTCTATCAATGGAAGCTTCGCCATCCGCCAAGGCAAATGGAAACTCTGCCTCTGCCCAGGCTCAGGCGGCTGGAGCGCACCACGTCCAGGCAAAGCCACTAAGGACTTACCTCCGATTCAACTCTTTGATCTCGAAGCCGATCCAGCAGAGGCAAAAAACCTACAAGCGGAACATCCAGAAAAAGTCAAACAGCTCACGGATCTCCTCCAGAGCTATGTCGACAAAGGACGCAGCACACCAGGGACTATACAGAAAAATGCAGGCGAAACATCCATCTACGGACCGGGTAAAAAAAAAGCAGTAAAACCAAATAGGATAGAATAAGCTACTTTAGTTCACCCCAATAGACTTCTAAATCATACCGATCTAGCGAAAACAATTCGCTACGTCGGTATTTTTTTTGAGCTTTTGAATCACTTACTTTGAGTTGGATAAGCTCTCCTTTTTTGAGTGCTCCCACCTTGGTAAATTGCTTATTTTCCTTCAATAGCATTCTCACAAGCACCTCTTGACCATCTCGTTTCCTCTTAAGTAGAACCTCAGTGAGACTGGTCGAATAAACGGAGTCCTTTTTCCAGACAGGGAGAGCTAACACCTCATATTTTTCGTATACTAACTGGGCTACATTGGAATGAGTTACTTCTCCTTTCATCTCAGGAATCACTATCTTCTCCCAGCTTTCTCGATCTAGTTCACGTGCTGCGAATTGCCACACCACTACTTGTTTACCATCTAGAAGCTCTGGGTTTCTTATTAATTTCTCTCTACTCGCATGAGCTCCATTTCCATTCACAGCAATTACTTTGCATTCAGATTGTAACTGGAAACTTAAGCGTTCTCCTAGTCCAGCAGTTTCACCCCAGCCCATCTCTGCTGCTGAAAAAATGTTCGAATAACTGTCACCTAGTAGCAAAACCCTAGCAGCATCAGAACTACCTTTAACCTTCTCTACCAGTCTCACACTTACCTCTTCTTTCGTCTGGTCTAAATAACCATTTCTCACCAAATCACCCTCATTCATCACTTCTAAAACCCTTTCAGTATAAACGCCATTTCCCATCATAAACCCAGTAGCCTTTTCCTCAATCATAGCCGCTAGTTTCTGTGCCTGACGCTCCATCATTTCTGGTCGCCAATGAGAATCATGCTTCAGATATTGATCCACAGGTTCACCACAGACATGCAGGACATCCACACCTTCATAGCCTAGAGCCGCTACTAGCTTCTCTGTCGCCATATGATTAGCCACACCTTTACCATCTACGATCATCACTACTAGATTGATATTCTTAGCTGCCAACTGATCCCTAAAATCTACGATCGCTTCATACGCACTATTTTCACCGTTCACATACTCACCCCGACTAGAACCATGCTGTAAATCCTCTACTAAGTAAGAAACTCCTCCCTCAACTATTACTCCATCTGTCCGCCAGCCCACAGACGTTTTAGCTGATTGAACAAGCTCTTTGGTATGCATTGCAGCCAGACTTTCTCCCTCTATTCGCTCCTCTAGATCAGATCCCCAGTCACCTTCAGCTAGTTGGTAAAATTGCCAACCAGCAGTCACTACTAGCACCATCGAAAACAATACAATCAATACCTTGTCCGCTACGTTTACTTCTCTGTTATTTTCCTCACTCATTAGAATCTAAAATAAATAAATGGGTTATGCGATTGCTCAGAAAGCACCGCCAAACATAACAAAAATAATGCAATAACTACCCAACTACTCACAACAGATCTCTTTAATAAACACACTCTAACAGATCCACCTAACAGAACCACACATAAAGAAATTCCTAACAGAACAAAAACCTCACTACGCATCACCAGCAACGAACTAGCTGAAGAACCAAGGTAAGAAAAATCGAATAAGGCTGCATAATATTGTAATGCCAGATCAACTGAATCCGCTCTGAAAAACACCCACAGCAGCTGAACAATAACAAAGGTAAACAAGATCCGGAATACCCTTCCGAGCTTCCCTTGAGCATCACCATCACACCCCAATAATCTCTCCACCACAAGCATCACACCATGCAAGCCTCCCCAGATCACAAATCCCCACATCGCACCATGCCACAGCCCCGCTATCAGCATCACCGCCATTAAGCTAAGCACCGTCCGCACCATACCAGCACGGCTCCCACCTAGCGGAATGTAAACGTAATCTCTCAGCCAAGCCCCCAGCGTGATATGCCATCGACGCCAAAAATCTGTCACCGAACTGGCTAAGTAGGGTGCATTAAAGTTCCTCGGAAACTTAAAGCCAAACATCGCACCCAGACCGATCGCCATCTCACTGTAGCCACTGAAATCAAAATAAATCTGCATCCCGTATGCTAACAGTCCCACCCAAGCCGTAGCTGCATCCAGCACGGAGGCATCAAACGCCTGATCCGCCACCCATCCACATGGATTCGCTAGCAACACTTTTTTACTAAGCCCAAGCACAAAAATGCCAATTCCGAGAGCAATCATCTTACTACTCTCACGTCGTTCAACCAGTTCCTTACTGATCTCCTTATAACGCACTATCGGACCAGCAACTAGCTGCGGAAACAGAGCCACATAAGTAGCAAAATTCAAGAAATTGTGACTCGATTTCACTTCACGACGATACACATCAATCGTGTAACTCATCGACTGAAAGGTATAAAAACTAATCCCCACAGGTAACGCTATCGAGCTAGCCCACATCAGTAATGAAGCATCTATTCCACCAATCAGATACTGATAACTCGTCGCAAATAGTCCAAGATACTTAAACCAAAACAACACCCCAATATTCGCTAAGATCGAGATCCACAGAAATGCCTTCCTTTGCTTCTGTGATCTATCCGAATCAATCCTCCTAGCACAATAAAAGTCGACCAAAGTAGAACCTAGTAACAAAGGCAGATACATCCAATTTCCCCAAGCATAAAACCCATAGCTAGCGACTAATAGCCAAGTATTCCGCATGGTAGTAGAGCTCGAACGAGGCAGCAAGAAATACACTCCCAGCACAACTGGAAGAAACAGATACAGAAAGACTGCCGAGCTAAAAACCATACAGTTAAGGTTTCACCACGGGGATTTTCACACTAAGCCCCGCAGGGGTTGAGAACTCTCTCTCTGAGAAACACCAGATCACTAGCTTCTTGCCCTTCCAATAGTCAGGAAAATCTTCACTCACTGAGCGGTCTCGATATAGCTTACCTCTAGCGCCATTCATTCCAGAGCCTATTGAACTCACCACATCCACAGCCACCTTAGAATGTAACACCAAGTAATCAGCTAGACCTCCACCATCTGCAAAAAATATCTTTTGCCCCTCCTCAGTCTCTTCAGCAAAAACCACAGTATGGCTGTCACCTAACAGCACAATAGGACTATCAGGCTGAACCTTCGCCACAGGACTTTCTCCATTGCTAACCTCGGTAATAGCCAGAGTCTCCAACTCATCCTCGCCTACTTCTAACAAATCTCCGCGTATCTCCAATAGACCGGGAAAACTTGCTTCAAACTCTCTCTTCTCGATTCCTCCATACCAGTCTTTTTTCTTTATCAACTCGGCGATAACCTGAGCTGCCACATCGCAGCCCTCTGGCGACCAATGGCTGTCCGTTCTACAAAACAAATCACGACTTCCATCCTTTCTAGCTTTAAGAAAAACCTTACTCAGATTCACTACCTGAACTCCTTCTTTCTCTAGTAATTTCACCATCCCGCTACGTCTCTCAACAGGTTCAGCACCAACCAGATAATCACGGTAAATCAACGCTTTAGTAGGCACAGGAACTAACAGTAACTCTACGCCCTGAGCCTTCAACCTCTTTTGAAAATCTAGCACAACATCCAGCGCATCTAAGTCACCACCCTTCTCCCAGGTTTTCCAAAACTCCCCAGCATTCACATGACGAACATCATCGTTTAAAAACAACCAATCCTTCTTCAATCCTCTTCTCGCCAAGCCCTTCCCTGGTAACAATTTCTTAGTAGCATCAGCCTTAGGAATAGAGCCAAGATCCAGATACAATACACTAGCCTTATCATCTACTTCACCAATGATCCGATCATGAGCATACTTTTTGAAATCGCTCAAAGGAGCTACCTTCAATACCTCAATCTTGCCAATCTCAGTCGGTAAGCCATCTAACACCCTGCGCTGCCAGATACTCCATTTCAGCACCACCATCCTCTTAGAATCCGCACCGATCAGCTCATATTCATAGACACTGAGTGCACGACTATAGTTATCAATATCTTTCAGCATCGGCACAGCAGTCAGCTTCACTAACTTTGCTTTCACCTCCACAGGGTCAGCCGTAAGCCTCGAAACCATCACTAGCCCAAGGCACAAAAAGAAAATCAATCGCATAACATTTAATAGGCCATCCCCAGTTTTCTGTCAATCCCACCTTGTCGTAGGGCAAATCGATGTGTATGAGTTAATCATGAATCGTTTGCCTACAAAGATATGGATGCTCCTACTGCTCTGTATCTCATTCACCTCCACACTTACTAAGGCAGCTGAAGCTACTAAGGTGGGCAGCTGGAATGTAGCTGCGTATAAAAAATGGTGGAGCGCCAACACAACACCTGAGCAATGGATCACTGACAAGAAATCTATCCACGACCAACTCAGCGTCATTTACAAAAAACTAGGCAGCAAAAGAGCACTCGAAAACAAACATTTCAACGGCTGGAACTCTCACCTACTCTGGCTCTCACTGTTTCCAGAAGACTACCAACAAGACAACTATTTCAAGACTCCAGAAGCACAGCAAACATTCCAAAAAATAGCACTAGATCAAGCATCTCAACAACTCTTCCTGCTCAATCTTTCGCCACACGACAATCAACTCGAAGCACTCAAAATCTTCTGCAAAATATACCAGGCGTATCCGCAGGAGATGAAGCAATACGCCAACCTCGCTGTTGCCTTCAGCATCGTCTATGACCAACCATTTCCAGAAGGCTGGCCACATGCCTTTGTGAAAAAAAGCGCCCTTCCCATCGGTGACACTGAGCCAGTCGATCGCTTTGCATTCTACGTCAAAGCCAGCAAAGAGAAAAAGCTTCTGTTAGACATTAGAAAGATGCAGCCACAGGATCTAAAATTTGTCGTCGACACCCCAATCAAACTCTCTGAGCTGCAATACCTACAGGGTGTAAAAATCAAATCAGCCAGACAACTGGAAGATCTCTTCCAAGTAGTCCGCTATGATAAACCTCGTCTCAGTAGTGGCAACTACATCTGGTCAAATGGTGACTACCTCGTCTTCACCATCGGCAAAAAAGGTGGGCTCTGTGTCGATCAAGCCTACTTCACTATCCATACTGGCAAGGCTCTCGGCATTCCCTCCATTATGTTCATGGGACAGGGAAACTCTGGCGCACATGCTTGGGTAGGCGCCATGAAAACCTACGGCACCTGGGGATTCGACTACGCTAAATTCCGCAACGAAGACTACCCAGTAGGCCAATCCTACGACCCTCAGACCTGGCGCCGACTCACAGACTCAGAATGTATCTATCTCGATAAACGCAATGAATCCTCTGACACCCGAGCTAAGAAGTATCTCTTCTGGGCCTATCTAAACAAAGAATCTACGACCTATCTAGAAGTCCTCCATGCAGCCAGAAAGGCCGCCCCACAACTCATCCTCACCTGGGAAATGGAGTCTGCCGTCATCGAGAAATCTAGCGATAAAGACCAGGAAAAGTTCTGGAAAAGGTGGATCAGCACCTTCACCGCACAAAATGATCTAAAGTTCCGTGGTGAAAAACGCCTGCTAGCATTCTACCTAAAGACCGACCAACAACGTGAATACGACAGGCTTCTCAACAGCGTCATCAAGTCGAACAAAAGCAAGCGTGAGGACATCGTCGTTAAAGTAGCGGCCGAGAAAATCTTTGTCCTCATCGAGCAAAACAAGTGGGAAGAAGCCGACAAGAGCTTCAAAAAAACCATGCAATACCTCCGCACAAAAGCAGGCGGAGCACTCTTCTACAATCTCGTTCAGCCCTACGTCCGCATCTGTTTAGACGAAGGCAAAAAAGACTACGCCAAAGCCGCCATGACTAGAGCAGACAGAGCCTTCGATGCACAAAAAGGCTCGATCCTAGATCACGACATGAAGCAACTGATCAAGCTAGTGGACAGCAAGTAGCCTCTATGGCTGTGTAAGCTGATACTTCTTATCGTATAGACCACGGTTATACTTTGACCAAAAAACGTTAGAGATCCACATCGGATTTTTCTCTAAGCTCTCTGCCCAGATGTGATAGTCTGTGGTCATTTGCTTCACCTTCTCAGGCATTTTGAGGGCCAGATTGTTTTGCTCAGAAATGTCTTCTTTCAGGTTAAACAACATCGTTGGGTTATGCGGTGTCTGGATGAGCTTCCAATCGCCTTGGCGGATTGCGCTGCCACGAAGAGCTATTCTCCAGTAAAGAGCATCGTGTGGTGAGCCTGTTTTCTCTCCCTGGATGTATGGCATAAGGTCCACTCCATCACGGATACGTTTTCTGGATTTCTTTCCTTTGCCTATCATCTCTTCTACCACTTCACCACCAGCGACGCCGACGAATGTAGGGGTGAAATCTAATCCAATAACTGGCTTTTCAAATACGCTGTCAGCCTTGATCTTACCCGGCCAGTGCATGATCATCGGCACTCGGATACCACCTTCTAACAACATACCTTTCATTCCATTAAGTGGCGCATTTAGAGCACTGCTAGCTCCGACACTTCCACCATTATCATTGAAGAACACGATGAGAGTATTCTCGAACTGCTTGGTAGTTTTAAGATGTTCGAGCATTCTGCCGATGTTCTGATCCATACTGTCCTGCATAGCGCAGTAGATCTGGCGACGCTTTTCTTTGATGCCAGGATACTTGGCTAGGTCCTCTTCTTTCGCCTGCATAGGTGTGTGAGGACTGTTGTAAGAGAGGTAGAGAAACCAAGGTTTATCTCCATCTGGCTTCATAAACCCGATCGCTTCATCAGTGAATGAATCTGTTAAATAGGCTGATTTGAACTCTGTGACTTTTTCCTTATTTCTGAGAATCTTGCTATTTTTAGCCGTAGGAAAGTAGCTATGCCCACCACCTAACATTCCGTAGAAATAATCAAATCCACGAGCATTCGGGTGGTGTTCTGGTAGATGCTCACCGACATGCCATTTGCCAATCGCTCCGGTGTGATAGCCCAGCTTTTTGAGACGATCTGACATCAGAATTTCATCGAGTGGGATCCCTACCGCTTCTGGTTTGACGTGAGCAGGAACACTCAGATTATGCTCAAAACCAAAGCGGTTCTGATAGCGCCCTGTGAGTAGTCCAGCTCTAGAAGGAGCACAGACACAGCCGGGTGCATAAGCAGCGGTGAACTTCATTCCCCCTTTGGCTAAGCTATCGAGATTCGGTGTGTTGACCTGAGTCGATCCATAGCAACCAAGATCGCCGTAGCCCATATCGTCAGCAAAAACGAAGAGTATGTTAGGTCGCTCTGCAGCGACTAATAGTGAAGAACTAGCTGTGAGAGAAAGAAGTATTTTTTTCATAGATAATGTTATTTGATCTGTGGGTCACGGAGCATCATCCATTCGTCTTGTTCGCCTGTGACTCTGATGCGGAGTGATTTGACCATCGTCGGTTTAGTGAACTTCAGAGTCGCTGGTCCGAGCTGAAATGGAACTTCACCTTGGTAGGTTTTACCATCGGTGCTGTATTCTAGAATTCCGCTTTTGAGGATGTCATCGTTGGTTCCTTTTTTACCAGATGGTAGTGTGATCTCAGAAGCAGAGACTGGTTTATCGAAGATAATTTCGACTAGTTCGCCTTTCTTCACTCCTCTGCTAGACCAGAACGATGTATTTCCATTATAGTCAGTTAGATTCGTTACGACTTTATCTCCATAGTGAGGAATAGCAGATGAAGCAACAGCAGATGGCTGCTTGTAAGGTGAACGATCGAAGACAATCACTCCATTTTGATTGATATCCTTCGCTGTCTTGAGGCTAACTTCTAGGCTGTATTTAGCAGCAGGGTCTAGCTTGCTGATAGGTAGTTTTATGCGTAAATTACGACCTCTCTTTAGCTCAGACTTAGATGGTTTAACATTAATGATTTCTTTGCCATCAGCAAGTAGTCTCACCTGAGTAAGCTCGATAGGTTCTTTGCCACGAGTAGATTTAATATCTGCATACCACGCTCCACTTTTGTCCATGCTAACAGGGAAGGTGAGCACGTTGACTTGGTTCGCTTTGAGAGATTCCTTGGCCCAATTGCCTACAGGAAGACGCTTCGCACCCTTCTCGATTTTAGACATTCTTCCGTTAGGTCGCACAGTGCGGTAGCGGAGTTTAGCTAGATCACTCTCGGGGAATACTTGTCCTGAGTATGCTGATGAAGTTGCAGTTGGCTCTGAACCATCCAGCGTATAAACAGCTTTGGTGTTAGTATTCGCTGGAATTAACTTTACCTCACCACGTGCGATCACTGCCGCTGGTGGTTGCACACGGTATTGGACCTTGAGCTTATCTAAGTAGCCGAGGTGCTTGCCCAGACGTTGGTCAAACTCACTCCACTTTCTCTTCCCCTGCTTAGTCCAGCCCACTTCAGCCGTAGCACAGGCTCTAGGCCATAGCTTATAATCTACGTCTTCTGGCTTGAGAACAAATTCTGTCCAGAGACAGCAATGAACTCCTTTGATAAATTTTTGCTCACTAGGTTTAAGTTGGTCAGTGAAGAGTGGGTTCCACTCATAAGCACGCTTAGTATCGACCACACCAGCCCACCAGTGACCAGTCTCGCTATGACCAGGATACTTCATATCGAAATAAGTGTGAGGCCCCGGAGTCATAATCGTAGGGTGTCCCTTGCGAGCTGCATGGAGACCAGCATTGACCGAGATCCATGCCATGATGCCAGTGTCATTGGAAAGGTTTCCACCGTGCATGATCTCGTTCCATCCCATGAGTGTCTTACCATGATTCTTGAGAATTTTCTCTAATCGGAGCATGAAGTAGTTCTGTAGTTGCCCCACGTGTTTCATGCCCTTTTCCTTCATGAAGGCACGGTGCTCAGGAGAGTTCTTCCAAGCATTGTGATTCACTTCATCGCCACCTACGTGGATGTATTGAGTAGGGAAAAGTGCTGCGATTTCACCGAACACCTTATCCAGTATCACATAGTTTTCTTCTCTGACAACTGAGAGCACATTGCCCTTGAGTCCTTGCACGTCCTTGCCTTCATCACCATCTGCTTTAGGGCGCATTTCTGGGTAGGCCGCACAGATCGCTAGAGCGTGACCTGGCACATCGATCTCTGGAAGAATCTCGATATGACGAGCTGCTGCGTAGGCTACGATTTCTTTGATATCCTCCTGAGTGTAGAATCCACCGTAGCGTGGCTTGTTAGGTCCGTCCTTCTCCGCTTTGTCACGATCAGGCGTATCCATTTTAGTGCCTTCACCATGCCATGCACCGATCTCAGTGAGCTTAGGATAGGCTTTGATTTCGATTCTCCAGCCTTCGTTATCAGTGAGGTGCCAGTGAAATTTATTCATCTTATGCGCCGCCATCGTATCGAGCAGATGCTTGACGGCTTCCTTACCAAAGAAGTGACGAGACTCATCGAGCATGAGACCTCTCCAGCCGAAGCGAGGAGCATCGCTGATCACACAGCTAGGAATCGTGATTGCACCATTCTTATGCTCAATCATCTGGGAAAGTGTCTGCACTGCATAGAAAACGCCTGCCTTCGTTCCACCAGAAATTTCAATTCCTTTAGGTTTGACGGATAGCTTGTATTCTTCCTTAGCGAGAGTCGGATCGATCGTAATTTTCACATCCTTCCCCTCTTTATTAGTCTCAATACCGTGAGCAAGAGTAACGAGCTTTACCAACTCATCGCTTACCGTAGCGGGAAAACTGAGAGACTTACCGATCACAAATGCGCCGTCTTGTTGGATATAGGAATTCGGAAGTGGGATCACGTCTTGAGCGTGAACAGTGGGGAATAGTGTAGCCAGTAACAGGCCAGTAAGGATGTGTTTCATAATTTGTGAGATAGACTTGCTGAAAGCTATACTACAAATAATAGGTCAATTTATCAAATGAGAAGAATTTTTACTTTTTGCTAATCAATTTGTAATACATATTAGCCCCTTAACACAATATGCACACAGAAACTAAACCAGTCGCCTTCGCTGCGGTATTGGAAGATAAAGCAGCGGCGATAAAAGCGATCGCTGAACTCAACAATCAAGGCCAGCCTCTGAGTGATGCTGGCGTCGGAAATCTGCGTTTCTTCACCCAGAAGATCGATGGTAAAGATATCATTCTAGCGACGATGGATCTGGATCAGACTAGACTATCTTCTGAAACGGAAGACGCTTGGAATACCATTACTCATTCCCCTACTTTAAAGGACAAGTTTCTAGCACTAGAAAAGTCCATCTCACCACACCAACGCCACGCTGACGCTAAGACCAAGTCTCCATGGGTGCTGACCGAGACTGTCTGTGAAATCCGACCTAACAATGCCGCCAAGGCGAAAGCAGATAGCCCATGGTTCTCAGCAGTGACTCAGCTGAAAAATGAAAAAGAAGCGGACTATCGACTACTCCACAACAACGTCTGGCCAGGTGTGATTGATGCCATCGGAGCGTCCAACATTAGTCGATTTGATATTTTTCTCATCGAGTTCGGAGACAACCAACCTCACTTATTCTACCTCTTTCAATACACTGGCGATAATTTCGAAGAAGACATGGCAGCTCAGCCAAACTCCCCAGTTAATCAACGTTGGTGGAAATTCACCGATGCCTGCCAGACACCACTTCCAGAAGCCACAAAAGGCCCATGGCTAGATATGGATCTACTCTAGGTTCACTCTAACAATGTTCGCATCGTATCTTCGTTGAGATCAATTGTCTGAGTGCTGCCATCGAGGATGTTGTTAGCAAGTGTGTTTTTACGAGACTGCATTTGCTGAATACGCTCCTCGACGGTTCCTTGGCAGATCAGCTTGTGCACCATCACTGGCTTGTCTTGGCCGATACGGTAAGCTCGGTCAGTAGCTTGGTTTTCAGCCGCGGGATTCCACCATGGATCGTAGTGGATCACCGTGTCTGCACCAGTAAGAGTGAGTCCAGTGCCGCCGGCTTTGAGTGAAATGAGGAAGACCTTGCCTTCTCCACCTTGGAAGCGTTCCACGAGTTCTTGGCGGTCCTTCGTCGCTCCTGTTAGGATGAGATATGGAATCTCTTCGGACACCAAATAAGCCTCTATCAGACTGAGCATGGAGGTGAACTGAGAGAAGATAAGAACTCGGTGGTTCTCACTGAGCAGGGTTTCTAACAAGTCTACTAAGTAGTCGAACTTTGCCGACTCAGTAGCCTTTTGATTCTGCTCTAGTAATGTCGGATGACAACAGATTTGACGCAATTTAAGAAGAGCATCTAGGAAGACAATCTGCGCCTGACCACCACGAGCTATAATGGCTTGGCGAACTTGCTTATCCATTGTTGATCGCACCGTTTCATAGAGATCTTTCTGCTCAGTGTGGAGCTCTATCGTATGGAGAATCTCTGTTTTAGGCGGCAGTTCTTTTGCCACATCATTCTTGGTTCTTCGTAGAATGAGTGGGCCTACTTTAGCATTCAGGAGGTTCCTTTTATTCTCATCGTGATCCTTCTCTATCGGGTTACGGAAGTTCTCATTGAAGCTCTCTGAGCGACCTAACAGCCCTGGCATAAGGAATGCAAACTGACTCCATAATTCACCAAGATGGTTTTCTATAGGGGTTCCAGAGAGGCAGAGTCTGTGCTCAGAGTTGAGCTGGCGCACAGCTGTCGCTACTTGTGAACCTGGATTTTTAATATGCTGAGCTTCATCAAGGATGATGAGATGGAAATGCTGTTCTAAGAATTTCTCTAAGTCACGATGCAGAAGCGCGAAGGAACTCATCACGATATCAGCATCACCCATTTCATGGAAATGCTCATGTCTCTTGGCTCCCTGTAGAACGAGGATTTTAAGATCTGGGGTGAATTTCAGAGCTTCTCGCTGCCAGTTCCACACCACACTGGTAGGAGCGATGACTAGGCTCGGTCTGCCTTTGTCTCTTCCAGTTTCCTTTTCTGTGAGGATGTGAGTAAGGGTCTGGAGAGTCTTACCGAGTCCCATGTCGTCGGCTAAGATTCCATTAAATCCGGATCTGGCGAGAAACTGCATCCAGTAGAATCCATCTAATTGATAGTCACGCAGAGTCGCTTTCAGCCCAGCTGGAGTCTCTACTTTATCTATCTTAGAGAGCGACTCTAGTCGCTGAGAAATTTCTTCTAGTTCGTCAGGGACTTCGATATCTATCTCGTCTTCAGAAGCCAGTAATGCAGCATCGAGCTTCTGTAACTTGATCGGTCCATCGGTGAATTTGAATTCTAAAATCTGTCCCAGAGTTGTCAGAATATTACGGAATCTTCCTACTGGTAGAGCTAGTCCACGGCCGTCTGGCAGGAAGATGAGGAATTCTTGTCCACTCGGCAGATGCTCAGTCAGTTCTAGGAAATTATTATCTAACAGAGCTGCTAAGATCGGTTGCAACTCGAAGTGTTCTCCATCGATCTCAAAGCCAGCGGAGAGATGAAACCAGCCTTTGCCTTCTTCGACTATTTCTGCCTTCCAGGTCTCCGTTCTAAAAATCAATGGCTTCAAACCGACGTGTGCCGAAAGCTGCACCGTCCAGCCACGCTTTTCCAGAGCGGGAATCGCTTCATGCTGGAATCTCTGCCAGTAGAAATCTGGGTGCGACCATTCCTTCTTATCTGGAGCATAGAGAGGGCCTTTATGTGGAGGAGGTGGAAGCTTCTTCAGTCCCTGCGGTGGCTTCTCAGCACCGGGGATGAGATCTAGAGCGTAGAGAGTCTGTAGCGCCTGCATTTCTTCCATGCGGTCACGAGGTGAGCGGACATTTCCGGTAGGATCTAGTGGGTAAAGCTGACCCTGATATTTAGCATAAGCGTGAGCATAAATATCTGGTAAATAGGACAAGCGGTCACCATCTGGCCGACGCTCGATTCTCAGTAAAAACTCCGCATTACTCGCAGGTTTTTCTGTTTCTACCTCTTTTTCAGAGGATGTTAATGACTTCTGAGGAGTTTCTCCGACTACTTCACCGAAGGCTTTAGCCAGCCTCTCTCCCCTGCCTAGCTGGATTAACAATGCGGCACTATGATAGCAATTGATCTGCTGGTCACATGAGCAAGAGGCATCAATCATAAACTCTCCATCCTCTATCCAGACTGCAACGATCGCTTCATGCTGATGGCCATCCTTATCCATCACATAAGCAACCAGCTCAGCATCTCCAGTGTCTAAAATACTAGCAGTAGCCTGTGCTACTAAGCCGCCATGCGCAATTTTTTTACCCGCTACTAGAGCACCAGATGCAAAGGCATTTCGCCAAGTATCCTCGGCGATAAAATCTGCTATTTCTTGTTTGCTAATACTCACTGGCAAACTTTTACAGGCTGTTGATGAAACAGTAAACAAACAATCTTCATCTAAATGTAGTCGATGAATTTGAGCTGTTCACTCCATCGAAAAACTCAAATCTCTCTACTTATATAACGGTCGTGGCTTTCACTTCGTGAGATCAATTGCGGCCAAAAATGAGCCGTTTTTGAGAATTTCTCGAAAATAACTAGATTAAAAATAAAGCTAGAATTTCATTTTTAGCATAATAATTATTACGGATAACTCTCTACACTATATAGTAGCGTGCTTTTCAAGCCATTAAAACCCTACCAAATAGGTTATCATTAGAATTATTGTGTTGATTTGTCTTACAGCGTAAAATACATTGTAGTTACATTTCACTACGATCATCTCTAAAAAATGTAAAACTACTCCTCTAACATCATGAAGATAAAAATTAACAACTCATCGCCTAAGAGACCCAACAAAGGCTTTGCTCTCATCACGACTATCCTTGTCATGTCACTACTCCTTCTCGTGAGTGTGTCGATGCTATCTCTATCATCGGTCTCGACTAGAACATCAGCAACAGATTTTCATAAAA
>CAKZNV010000011.1 GCA_937132085.1 uncultured Rubritalea sp.
GTTTTACTAAGACTACAATGTGGAAGCTCTGTTGTTAGATTACTAGCTAATGGAGCAGCAATAGTTGAAAAATAGCCATGCGTTCTTGTTGTAGCATATATTTACCTCTAAAATGAACTCATGGCAGTAAGGCTAGACGAAAATAGTATCACTCAAGGCAGTATTGATAATCGCACTCGCGGCGAAACCTTCATAAAACTGGCGTTCACTGATGGATACTACACCGAAATCACACTCAGCGGAAACCCCTACCGTGATATCGCAGGACGGCTAGTAACACTACTTCACACAAACCCTGATGAAGCGCTAGCGCATGAGAGAGCCCTCGTCCCTATCGACACGGGTGCAGCCGGAGACATCACAGCAGCACGCAAGGTCAAAGCCCCAACTATCAGCCTCAAAGAAACTGGCGAATACTACCTTAAAAAGAAAAAAATCCCTTACGTCTGGAAGAATTCTCTTTATCTAGAATGGTATACACTCAACGGCGGAAGATGTGTGCTAGAAGCCACTGAGCTGCAAATCACCAGCTCTGAACCTGAGTGGATCATGACAGATGATGAAGAAAAGCAAGCGCATCAAGACGCCCAAAAAGGCCTTTCTCTGTTTCTCAGCATGTTCGGAAACATAGATAAATCACGAGCTAAACTAGACAAAACACTCGATGAGAACGACGGAGACCTTGATGAATTTGGATGGGAACAGCTGTTCAAACATTCAGATAAAGCGTCTGATCGCTATCGTGAGCTGCTCGACAAATACGACGAAGATTCAGACAAAATCGACGAAGAAATGGGCTGGAATACAAGCAGTAAAGAAAACGAAGTCCCTGAGTCCCAACTCGATCCCTTCAATACAGGGGATCACTGGAAGATAGGAAACAACCTTGAACCCGACCCTGAATTTGAAGCAGATATAGAGGCACAAAGAAACCACCCACTTAGAACTAAAGCTCATGAGATACTCACTAGCCTAGAGTCTCCAAAAGAGCAGGAAACTCCAGAGCTAGGTGAAACCTGGGCCGCGGTGGCTCTAGTAGGAGCCAAGCTAGCTGGAGCGCTATCTGGCTACCGTAGAGATGGTAGTTACGATGACAATGGCTTTGTCATAGCCCAACTAAAACGAGTGTTAAACCATCTCAACGAAGCCTATGAGCTGATGCTAAAGGAAGATCACCCAAAGAGACCAAGCCTCATGGAGCTTCGCCAAGACATCGTAGATCTCCAGACTAAGCTAAGAGCCAGCTAAGCCTACTTACGACTTATCTCCCTAGGTGAAAATCACTACTATAATTACCTGAGGAAACCTCAAAAAACTATAATCGCCCATAAGTCCTCAAGAAAGTGATATGTGGCCATTTATAAAACACTTTTACCACACTTGATTACCGCAGCCTATTGATAAACGCTTGCCCAGCACCTGCTAGATAGAAGCTTCCATACACATGTTTCTTCACTCGCATCACATTTGTGACAGAAGCTGTAACAAGAGCACTAATAAGAGCGACTGCGATGCCAGCAAACCCTAGAACAATAAAACTACTGTTGATTCCGTAACTATTACCTTGAGTGATCCCTAAGATGGATACTCCAAGTATTAGACCGCAGATAGAGTAAGCAATCAGGCGTTTCCTAAAGAGCTTCTTTATCGCCTTATCAGACAAATGATACCCAACAACCACTGGCTTCCGTGTGCAACAATGAGTAATTACGTAAACGATAATACCAATGGCCCCGAGAAGAATAAGAAGAGCCAACCATGGAGAGCTATAGTTGATCGTCTTTCTATAAACCTTTCCGTCTACTCCAGCCACCACAGCATCACCTGTTTTGTAGCAAAATGCCGGAAGCTCCACATACTTTTCAACGACTAGTTGATTATCACGCACTGCATATGGCGCACCACCCTGCTGTAGTAGCAAGGGATTACTTGTAGCAGTCGGAGCGGCATAGGGATTTACTGGTTCTGACATCCTGCTAGAGTAGAGATTCACACTCTACTATCAAGTCTGAGCTTAAACATTTCCAGCTAAACACAACGGTCACCAAAGCCAGAAATTATCACCTCGTTAACATCTCCTAAAATGAGTATGATCTACTCACAAAAATGAAAACCATCTTAGTAATCATCATCCTTGGCGCTCTACTGTTCACCTTTATGCCTCTTAGCGGCTTCACTAGAGCTGCCCCCATAGGATTAAGAGCAACTGTAGCAGTAAAGGAACTCTACAACGCTAACGTTGCAAAAATAGCAGAAGAAGGCATCGCCTATAAAACTTTAGATGAACTCTTAGCCGCTCACCCCTACATCAAGATACCTGAGGACGCCATTATTGAATTTAAACCTGAGAGCACTACACAAACGAATCACTCAAGTGGCATTTTTCTTAGACTACACCATAAAGGCTATAGGATCGAAATGCTGAATGATGGTGAGGTTCGAAAAACCAAACAACAGTAACTAAAAAACCAGAGACAAGCCGCTTGGCTCACCTCTGGTTTGGTTAAATTTTTTATCTAACTAAGTAGATTA
>CAKZNV010000012.1 GCA_937132085.1 uncultured Rubritalea sp.
GAACAATGCCAGCGACTCTATTCGTGAAGTAAAGCTGCACATCAGCCATTGTCTTGAGTCCCTCACGTTTCATGAGCGCTTTTACTGTCTTACTCTTTTTCCAGTGGTCGAAACGCACTTCATCACCACCGATGTGGACGATTTTAGAAGGGAAGAGTGTGAAGACTTCATCAAGAACATCACTGATAAAACTATAGGTTGTTTCAGCGGCTGGATCATAGGTATCATAGGCTTTGCCGAAAATGGTCATCACTTCAATTGGCTTTTTGTTAGTGCCTAGCTCTGGGTAAGCTGCGATAGCTGCACAGGCGTGACCAGGCATGCCGATTTCAGGAATGATGATGATGTGACGAGCTGCTGCATAAGCTACGATGTCTTTAATTTGCTCTTGAGTGTAGAAGCCTGAGTGAGGCTCACCAGTGCGAGTGTCACTGCCCCAAGTGACTGTTTGAGTGTCGGTGCGCTTGCTACCTACTGTGGTGAGTTTAGGATATTTTTTGATTTCAATTCTCCAGCCTTGGTCGTCTGTTAGGTGCCAGTGGAAGACATTCATTTTGAGTGCGGCCATTTGATCGAGTAGCTTTTTGACTTCCTTTTCGCCTTTAAAATGGCGAGCTTCGTCGAGCATGAAGGCTCTCCATGAGAAGCGTGGCTTGTCTGAAATGGTGACACAAGGGATGGACCAATTAGCGTCTTGTTTTTCTGTAGCGACGATTTCAGCTGGAAGTAGCTGAAGAATAGACTGAATGCCGTAATAGATACCAGTAGCAGTAGGAGCTTTTACTTCTATACCAGTAGGAGTGACTTTAAGGGTATAGCCTTCTTTTCCTAGATTTTTAAGAGCTGGGTCGAGAGCTAGCTTGATGTGCTTTCCGTCAGTTTTCTCAGCTTGAATCGCTAGTTTTAGACCAGTAGCAGGTGCGAGAGATGCAGCGAGTGCTGTAGCTTCATTTTTAAGTGTCTCATCTGCTAGGATTGTTGTGTCAGCAGTGAAAGTAAAATTACCCTGCTGAGGGTCTGAGTATTTCATCTCAAGAGGTGCAGGAATGATCTGCTGTGCTACGACTGTAGACGACAGCAATGGAAAAGCGATGAGTGAAGCCATACAGGTTATGATTGTGCGTTTCATGGTGCGTAAGTTAAAAGCGGTGATTCGAAATTTCCAGCAAAATTTGTATATAATCGGCAATTGTGAGACGAGCGGAGTATTTTTTGTGATCGAGAGTAAAAAAACACCCTAGCGACAATACTGTCACTAGGGTGTAAACTAAATCAGTGGAAACACACTGTGTATAATATGATTCTTTAATTACTTACGGCGACGTAAGATAAGAGCAAGTCCACCAAGGCCGAGAAGGGCTGTTGATGATGGCTCTGGAACTGTTACATTACGAAGCTGAAGAGCGCTGACTCCTCCACTAAAAGTGCCAACACCAGTAACTTGCTCTAGGTAGACATTCGCAGTAGTTCCTGCTGTGACGTTGAATTCAACAGTAATGAGTCCACCAGTGCCTCCAACGGAGATCGTCTCGTCCGCAGTTCCACCAGCAGTTGTAGCGCCAAAATCGGCTGTCAGATTGTTAGTGCCGCCTAGAGCTCTAGTGTCTGACATCATCATTTGGAGCACATAATCTCCGTCAGCTAGACCTGCAATAGAAAGGAGACCAGAAGCACCCCCGAACACACGGTCATTGGCCAAATCCGCAGCACCCCCAGCGCCGTTTGTTGTATCGTCAGTTGCTGCACCGCCGAAGAGTGTGACATCAGCTGGAAGTGTAGCCGAAGTAAAGTTAGTCCAAGTAACACCACCTTCAGTAGTAGAGCCAACTGCAGCGTCTGCATTGTAAGCGAAAACTTGTGACCCTGCTGTATTAACAGCTGTTGTAGTGTAAGTTACTGCAGATGAAGTTCCGAAAGTAACTGCCGCATTGGCTGAGACTGATGCTATGAGCAGTGAACCGAGCACTGCGAAATTTGATTTTATTTTCATATGATTAAGGTTTGTTTAATTGTTTTTTAGTTATGAAAAGAGCAGGCATGCACCTTCCAACACATCCATTAAATCAGAAAGCCAACAAGCGAACTACTCCATGGGGCTCTGATTTATGATGCTTACGTGTCATTTGGTGATTTGGGAAAAATCGTATAAAGTAGGCTTGAGACGAGAGAACTGTTTTAATTAGTGGATAGTATTGGAAAGTAGAGAAGGAAGAGGCGTATTGTATATCCACATAAAAAGTTTATCCTCTATCCATATCACCACTATGAAATATTTTTTCCAAACTACGCTTTATTCAAGCCTACTACTTACCTGCACGCTCTCTCAAGCAGGACAGTATGATGCACTTCCTTTGCGTAGTGCATTATCTAATGAACCTCATTTTCAGACTAGTCAGGGACGAGAGGGCCATCGGTTTGAAGGTGTTGAGATTAACAAATACCGCTTGTATGATTTCTATAAACGCCAGGCTGAGTATCATTTAGCTCAGGAAAAACCAACAGATCTACTATTGCCATATCCTGGCTTAGAAGGTGGCAGGAGAGGGCACTGGGGAAATACTAATGAGAAGCTTTCTAGTGCTATTATCAAACGAGAGAATGAGCCGAAGTATGATCGACTAGTGAACCGTGGTGTGCATGGAGATACCTATGTGTGTTCTTCACATGAGGGATCACAGTCTGTGAGTGTGTTTGCTAAATCATCGCCATTCCTGTGGAAGGTAATACTCGACGCTACTATGAAAGCTCCAGTGCATGCGTTCTCCTACAAGGTAGATCGCTTTGGTTTTGATATGAAAGCGTCTGGACGTGACTACCTAGTGAATCATGGAGTCGAGTGGCATGATAGTAAGGGCAAACCACTAGCTGTAGCTAAAGATGGTTACCATTTGTATAAGGATAAGGTTATTTTCAG
>CAKZNV010000013.1 GCA_937132085.1 uncultured Rubritalea sp.
AGAATTATCCTTCAAAAGCGTGATAATGAGCCATGGACGTGGATTCGTAATCAAGGTGCAGGTAAAGTATTTTACACGGCTTCTGGACACGATCACAGAGTGTGGAACGAGCCAGATTTTCACTATCTAATCAAACAGGGTATTCTCTGGTCGGCAGGAAAGGCGTCTAGAGATAGTCTCAAGGCTCTTAAAATCCCTGAAATGACCTATGCTAAAGCTAAACTTCCAGGCTACTTGAAGCGTAAGACTATTGAGCAATACCAAGAGCCATTACCTGCAGAGGAATCAATCAAGCATGCGCAAGTTCCTGCAGGATTTGAAATAGCTCTTTTTGCTAGTGAGCCAGATGTTATTAACCCAATAGCGATCAACTGGGATAAGCGAGGTAGAGCATTTGTGATAGAAACGATTGATTACCCTAACCAACACCACGCTGGAAATACTGGTAATGACCGCATCAAAATCTGTGAAGATACAGACAACGATGGCAGAGCTGACAAGTTCACTATCTTTGCTGACAAGCTCTCACTTGCAACTTCACTAGTGCATGCCTATGACGGAGTGATTTGCACCAACGGCACAGAAATTTTGTTCCTAAAAGATACGACAGGTGACGGTAAAGCAGACCTGCGTAAGCCTCTCTTTAAAGGTTTCTCAATGGGGGACACTCATGCTGGACCATCGAATCTACGTTGGGGCTATGATGGTTGGATCTACGCAACTGTTGGTTACTCAGGCTTCAATGGAGTAGTAGGTAGTAAGCGTCATGGATTTAGAGCGGGAGTCTTTCGCTTCAGAGTCACTGGGAATCCAGTCGAAGCTACTCTAAGTAAAGACGGATCTATCCAAGAGATCTGTGAGCTAGAATTCTTACAGAGCACTACTAACAATACTTGGGGATTAGGAATCACAGAGGAGTTTGACATCTTGAACTCAACTGCAAATGCTAACACATCAGCGTATCTAACATTACCACGAGCTGAATATGATCGTGTAGGCTTAAGGCAGCCACGCACACCTAAAGCGGATAATAATCCACACTTCTTCCCATCATCATCAGACATTCGCCAGGTAGATGTGCACAACGGCTACACTGCAGCAGCAGGACATGCGTTCTATACTGGGAATCTATTCCCAGAGTCATACAGAAATAAAATTGCCTTTGTTTGTGCTCCTACAGGTAAACTAGTTGGGCAATTCACAGTGGTGAAAAAAGGTGCTGGTTTCGTGTCTAGACAGCTACCTAACAATATCTATAACTCATCAGATACTTGGAGTGCTCCAGTAGCTGCTGAAGTAGGTCCTGACGGAGCTCTCTGGATCTGTGATTGGTATAATATCATTATTCAGCATAACCCTACACCGACTAGAGGTTCAGCAGGTTTTGACGCAAAAAAAGGCAGAGGTAATGCTTACATCACTCCGCTACGTGACAAGCAACATGGACGCATTTATCGAGTTTATCCTAAAGGTAGCATTGTCAAAGCACAGTCGATTAAGACGGTCGACGAAGCGGCAAAGATTCTTGCGACAAGCTCAGCTTCACAGTTCTGGCACATCTCGGCGCAGAGATTGATCGTAGACAGTGTAAGGGCTGGTAAGCTTAGCGTTGAGAAGAAAAAGCAACTCGGTGACATGATTAAGAACTCTGAGACCGTGACTACTAGTCAAGTATACACACTCGGTAGTCTCGGGCTACTGAACGAAAAGGCGATTAAGCCATTCTTGATTTCAACTGACCCAGCGATACGTAGAGCTGCGATTAAGTGTGCGCCTCAAGGAACTATTCTGGAAGATACGTTTATCATCATAGGAAATATTTCGGAAGAGGATCCACGTGCTCTAGTAGAGCTTTTACTGGCATGGTCACACAGCCCACCTTCACTGAAGATAGCTCAGGCATTAATTCAGGCGGAAATAGATCAAACAGATATAGCGATAAGAGACGCCTACCTTGTAGCGCAACGAGCACAGGCTCCTTCTATCTTACTTGTTAGAGCTAAATCAGAATCTAATGAAGAAGCGACCAGAGTAAACTTACTTGCTAATTCGGCATTAGATACACAAAAAGGGTGGTCGGCTAAGCAATATAAAGGGGAGAAGCCCACATTCACTCATTCTAAAAATGAAGGTCGTAATGGATCAGCTTGTCTCAAGATAGAAGCGAAAAATTCTGCTGACTGTGGCTGGGCTATAGATCTCAAGGTTAATCCGAACAGCACTTATCAGTTTGGTGGTTTCATTAAAACTGAGAACCTTAACGTTCTTAAAAGTAAAGGCGTCTTGTTTAACCTTCACAGGGGACCTTCAAGTCAGTCCCTGACATCTGATAAAGATTGGACTGAGGTTTCATTCACATTCCAGACTACAGCTAGACAAACTAAAGCACTCGTTCATTGCCTATTTGGTGGATATGGTGGAGCTACTGGAACAGCTTACTATGATGATCTTTATCTCTACGAACTAGAGTCAACGAATGGAAGTCAGACATCTGAATCATTAATTGCACACCTAACTGCACGTGGCACAGCGGAACAAAAATCATTACTTCAAGCTGAGTTGCCAAAGATTGACACACCACTAGCGAAAAAGATGCTCACACTGCTAGACATCAAGCCAGTAGTCGTAGTCAAAACAAGAAAGCACAAGC
>CAKZNV010000014.1 GCA_937132085.1 uncultured Rubritalea sp.
TTTTGTGGTAAAAAACAACTTTAAGAAATGATCAGCATCTCTGTCTAACAATTATTCGATAACATATTGAATCCGCCGCATTTAATCTAATATTAAAAAGATAATTTTTGAAGCGACCTCCATAAGAAATATAATGGCTGAATTATTTTGCATCAGTAACGAGTTGGAAAGGTTAGGTGTGTTAAACATAGTCAAATTATCAATACAGATACCAAATACATGAAAACTACCATTACATCATTACTCATCTCAGCATCCTCACTCAGCACCAGCTATGCTACGACAATCTACGTCGAGGCGGAAAGCGGTAGTTATGGGGCTAACTACACAAGCACAGCTGATAGCCTTGCTCTTGGAAACGCTTACCTTTCCTCAAATCTAGCGCTCGGAGGTAACAGCCCAGTTGGTGCGGCTCAGGTGATTGACTACCAAGTAACCTTATCTGTAGGAACCTATGATCTCTATGTCAGAGGCTATATTGAAACTCCTAGTCCAGGTAATAACGATAGTATCTTCGTAGGAAATGGATTTGGAGCTAAGGCATTATCGAACGATGCAGAGTGGACGGCACTTAACAACATGCAGAGTCTGCAAAGCCCAGAAGGAACGACTCTAGGCACTGATAACTATGTTTGGATCAACTTCACGACTAAAACTGATGTTTCTCAGTTCACTACAACAGGTGGCACCGAGACATTTCAGTTGGCACACCGAGAAGACGGCTTCCGTATCGATGCCTTTGCATTTGTCACTTCAGGTGAAACTCCTAGCTCAGCCCAGCTTAGTGCCAACGCAGTTCCTGAGCCTAGTTCACTGGCACTCATCGGACTCGGCGCAGTAGGTGCTCTGCTACGCAGAAATAGACGCTAGTTTTTCTAACGTAATCAACATAGATGTGAGTCACTGGACTCACATCTATCATTACCTCAGGACTTCCCTAGCAAGGTAGTTTTACTCTAAAGGTAGCTCCTTCTCCCACCTCAGAGGTCACTGAGATGCTGCCACCACTAGATTCAACAAATCCTTTTACAATCGCTAAACCAATACCAGAGCTACCATCTTGCTGTGGTCTAGCGGTATCCGCTCTGTAGAAGCGTTCAAATATTTCATCTAGATCTTCAGCAGCGATCCCTGCACCAAAATCCTGAACAACGATTTCAATACCCGTATCTTTATTGCCAGAGAGAGCCACGATCACTTTCTTTCCAGCCTTGCCGTATTTCAGAGCATTGGTCAGCAGGTTGTCTACTATTTGATGAACATGTGCAGTCACGATTTCCACCTTCATTGGCTCTAGCTCTGTGTGGATTTCCACTCCAGCCTCTTCCGCCATCGGCTGAAGCCTCTCTACTGTTTCCAGAATAATTTCATCAACCGCTGCTATCTCAGGTCCAGCCTCTACCTGACCTTCATCGAGCCTAGCTAACGCTAACAGACCTTGCACCATCGAGCTCATCTCTGTTAGATTTCTTTTACAAACATACAAGGACTCACGCGTCTCATCGTCATCCACACCAGACGCCAGCGTCACCTCGATCTCTAACATCATAGCGGCTAGAGGATTCCTTAGTTCATGAGATGCATCCGATGTAAATTTCTTCTGATGCTCCATCGCCTTCTCTAGAGCTGAAAATGTCTGATTGAGCTCTCTCTGAAGTGAGGCAATTTCCTTAGATGGTCGTTTGATATCAATCCTCTCAGCAAGCTTCCCATCAGCAATTTCAGAAGCCACCTCATTGATCTCAGAGATAGGCTTCACCGCCCACCCCGTAGCTAGCCAGCCTAAGATGAATCCCACAATCACAATACACACTCCTCCTCCTGACAAGCTCCAAGCTAGCGCAGCTAACTCTTGATTCATCTTCTCCATATTGTATCCGATCAACACCTTATTCTCTGACGGTGCCCCACCGATCACCTCACGATAGTTCCCCCGCGTCTGATAGACTCCTGCAGGACTCGGTGTGAAATCTGGTGCCACTCTACCTTCTGGAAATCTCACGTTCAGTGAAAGTTTATTCTTGGTCCATACAGCCACGTAGTAATCTGGATTTTTAATCGTCTCTTCATTAACCTCTCTACTATTCCTAGCTCCTTCAGGAATAGACCTCTCACCATGTCGATCTGCACCACGTCCAGGTTTAGGTCTACCTTCACCACCATGACGCGGGCGACGCCCACCTTTAGGATGAGCTCTGCCACGTCGACCACCCTGATTAGCTGAGTCCCTTTTAGTTTCAGGAGTGCCGTGCATTTGCTTCACATGAGGCAAGAGCCGCATCATGTCCACCACCCGCTGACCTAGATCTCGATCTACCTCATATTGGCTGCGCTCCTTCTCCTTCTGATAAAGAAAAACCACTAACAGAGTAACAATCACTGAGAGCAACAGAGTCTGCCAAATCTGGATCCTCCAGCGTATAGAAATTTTTGCAATCATCTGAAATCAATGGATTATGTATCCTTGTCCACGACGCGTCTCGATCAGAGACTTGCCTAATTTGCGGCGAATTTTGCAAATCATCACATCGATCGCGTTTGAGAATCCATCCTCACTTATTTCCCCAATTTGCTCATAAAGATAGCTCCTAGAAACAACCTCATCTTTCTTCAGCATCAAGGTCTCTAACACAGAATATTCACCAGAAGTGAGCTCTACTCTTACATCCTCCAGGTAAACTTCTTTCTTCTTAGAGTCGACTCTCACAGCACCACACACCAGATCTTTCGTCACCGCCCCCATTGAGCGACGTAGCAACGCTTTGACCCTCGCCTTCAATTCATCGTATGAAAATGGTTTCACCAAATAGTCGTCAGCTCCCTGTTCCAGCCCAGCTACACGATCTTCCACACCATCTTTCGCTGAAAGCATCAGAACAGGTGTATCCCCCAGTTCCCTAACGATTTCGAGCAGCTCCATACCATTTTTCCCAGGCAGCATAATATCTAAGATGATACCGCCATACTCAAAATTACGAATATAGTATTCTCCCTCAGTTCCATCCACAGCCACATCTATGGCATAGCCAGCGAGACGCAGGCCCTTCTCTAAGCCCCTGCGCACATCTGGATGGTCTTCTACTATAAGTAACTTCACGGCCATCAATTACCTTAGCAAACCAAACATTGCCAGAAGATTATCGAGTCCTATTAATTAGTATAATTTCACCCCATCACAATCACATAGAACCTACTCTATCGTCTAATAAAATCGCTAATCCTACCTAATGACATCCTTCTCCGAGAGACAGAGAATATCGCACTCCTCATGCAACTTGAATAATTTCAGATTCATTCGATATACGACTTACTTCTGCATCAACTTCTCCATCTCATCCACGTAGGGAGAAATTACTGAATCGGCGTCTCTTTTACGCTCCATCTTCATCTGTTCGATGAGCTTCAGGTAGCCTTTGAAATCGCCTTTTAGATCATTGGCAGCATTGATCTGATACCAGTCAATATAGTTCTTCGTTCTGTTTCCCGCTTTAACCATTTGCTCTCGTTCATCCTGAAGGTTTTTCAAACGAATATTGATTCCGTCATAATCACCTTTAGCCAGACTAGTCATGATAAACCCATATTCTGCAATGATTGGCTGATAGTCCGGGTAGGCTCGGGAACTAATATAAACCAACTTTTGCCTCAAAATCGTAGTCGCTTTGATTCGGTCTTTATCTGAGACACCTACTAGCACATCGTAATCTTTAATTGGCACAGATTTCACCACACCAGCCTCAGTCTTCAGGATGAAATATAAAACTCTCTTTAGCTCCTTTTCTGTTTCTATAATGCCTCGTGTCTCGGTCAGCTTAGGCACTGACATGTCAGCTAACTGAAGACTCCAGAGCTTTTGTAAGCCTCTAGCGCCCACATTCATCGCTGTGAAATTCTTACGTAAAAGTTCTTCTGGTTCCCCCTCAAAAACCGCAACCTCAGAGAGCAACCTACTGAATGCTTCTTTTCCGTTCTTCTGACGTTGCAGTGACAGCACCATCGCTGTTGCAGACGCCATATAGATATCCGCTTTGCTATCACTCAGCTTGCCAATGCTTTCTTCATTCGTGCTGAATAGCTGCTTCACAGAATAAAGCTCTGGCTTATCCCTTAGTAGCACGAACATTCCTCGTGGCTGATACCCACCCTGCCACTTAACCGCTCCTAGTAGCCCATCACTGACCCAGCGTGGCACGACCACCCTAGTGTCTTTATTAACAGCTGGATCAGCCCGCATCGTCCGCTCTAGCACTATTGCTTGCATGATCGCTTGTTCCACGACTTGCTTGCTAATACGTGTCCGGATATCGATCACTAATTTGATATTATATCCACCTCCCACAAGAGGAACAACTGAGCTAGAAAACACCCTGCCTTTCTTAGCATCGCCCTTGCTATATAGATGCAGATGGATCGGGTGAAACCCTACTTTAGGAACGGCTTCACCTACAAATTTATAAACCTTACGAACCAGATCATCACTCAAGCTTGCCACAGCTTTGTTACGTCTGATGTCAGTCCCCCAGACAGTAAAGTGTCTGGTTGCTCCTACAGATTTTGAAATTGGCTCTCTAGCAACAACATTGCCCTGACCATTATTACCATCCACCACTTGTCCATTAGATGTGACTGCTGTTGCTAAAACGATAGCTAACAGTCTAATCAATGAACTATGGAAGATTGAAAAACGCATTATTAAATTCTCCTACTATCTTAAAGGAGCTTGTTCTGTTCTCCTGTTTTTACGTGGGTCTAACAAAATATAGCCATCTTCCACGGTGATTCTTGTGATGTTTTTATACCCTAGCTCTATCTCTTTAGCAAAATGCTCCTGAATCTGATCATAGCTGGCTTTGATCAATTTCACAAACATCCCTGGAGCTGGGGCTTGGCCTATCGTTCCTCCAGGGAATTCCACTGTCTTACTAGTTCCGCCATCTTTCACATCTACAGTTGTGATATTCAGACGCATAGAAACAGTCTGATCGAATGGTTTAAATAAATCTGTATTGGGTGTTCCGTCTTCCCCATACTGTGCGACCTCACGCTCGATGAAGACTTCCATCTCATCCTTTTTAAGCTTCACATAGACTCCCTTGATTGTTGCAAAGCCTTTCATCCAGCCACCCTGCTTCATCTTAAGCTTCTTCGCTATATATCGATTCAGCTCCTCTTCAGTGATCTTCACTTCAAAGTTACCATCGTAGCCATTACCGATTTTCTCTAGAACATCAGTGCTCATGATATCTCTGTTTTCTTCCCTAGCCTTGATGACTGCTTCTCTTCCATCGATTCCAGAAAGGTCCTGTGAGTGCCCAGTAAAGTAAACAAATGCAACCATTCCCCCGAGAAGAGCCACAATTACAAGACATAGTATAAACTTCAAAAAAGAGCCACCTCTAGCATTCCCAAGCACGGGCATCGTTGACTTAGCGTCGAATTTAGCTAGCTGCAGCATTACATTTCCTCTCTTCATCCCTAATACTTAGACAAACGCCTACGACATTGCAACCACGCATTCCAATACATTTTACACCCAATCCGTGTTAATGAGACTTCTTCTTTTCTAGCATCCAGCCATTAGCTAAACGCTTGATCATTTGTGGGAAAATAATCAGGTGAAATGGATAAGTCGAAAACCAATAAAGCCTGCCAAACAAGCCTTTTGGTCTGAATGTCGCTATTTGGCTAATATTTCCATCTAGGACTCTATACTCTAGCCAAGCTTCGCCGGGTAACTTCATCTCAGCATACAGAATAAGTCGACCACGGTTTTTATCAGCCATAATGACTCTCCAGAAGTCCACAGCATCTCCATGATTGAGCTTAGTAGGGTGCCTTCGTCCACGTCTCATCCCTATTCCTCCCACTAATTTGTCCATGACGCCGCGCACCTTCCATGCCCAGTTCATCGATGGCCAACCTGCGTTACCTCCAAGCTGCCAGACTGATTCAATACACTCGTCTCTAGAGACTTCGAGCTCAGCTGTTTTCCTGTCATGAAAGACACCATACTCGGGAACATTGATATTTTTAAGCTGATCATGAGTCAAGGTCCCACTCACTAACGAACCATACCAAGTAGAAGGCACAATGTTTTGTGCAATTTTAGAAAGAGCTCGCTCTATCGCTTGATCGTAATTCAAGACATCTTGAGGAATGATTTTCTTAATCGAATCATTGCGGCAAACGGTCTTCATGGACAAGCTTTTCACTAACGCTCTCGCTAAATGAATATTGGTAGCCGTCAATAGCTTAAGCCAGTGTGAGGATAAACTAGGAGAAAACAACGGAACAGGAATGATCAGTCGCTTCAATCCTCGGATTTTAGCATAGCGTCGTAACATGTCACCATAACTGATCTGTTCTGGGCCACCAATGTCGTAATCCCCACCTTTGCATTCCTCATAATCGATCACCTCGCTAAGGTAGTGGATCACATTTCTAACTGCAATGGGCTGACACTTTGTCCTCACCCATTTAGGAGTCAACATTACAGGTAGCTTCTCTACGAGATCCCGTATCATTTCGAAGCTAGCACTCCCACTACCCACGATCACTGATGCTCTCAGAGTCGTCAACGGGATAGATGAACTCTGTAAAATTTCGTAAACTCGCTCTCTAGAACTTAGATGATTAGATAATTTACCACGAACTTCATCAGGAAGAAGAGCCCCCATATAAACGATTTGTTGGCAATCAGTAGGCTCCACCCAATCGATGAAATTCTGCGCACAGCGAGCCTCTGCATCCATGAAATCCCCTCCACCACTCATCGAGTGTAGTAGGTAATACGCTGCATCTATTTGCCTAGTCAGCTCTGATAAATTGTCATTAGCTAGATCAGCCTCGATAATTGAAAGCTGATCTCCTAGTGACTCAATGACATCATTTCTTAATCGAGATTTATTTCTAACAACAGCAATAATTTGATGACCTTGCTCACCTAAAGCATTTAGTAAACGGGTGCCAATGTAACCATTCGCACCTGTCACCAGTATAGTCTTAGTAGCATTCATGAGATCTCAGCTAGCGTAGCGAACTGAGCCCCCCATCTACCTTCATGACCTGACCTGTGATAAACGCAGAGTCATCACTTAAAAGATATTCTACCAGCTTAGCCGCACCTTTTGCAGTTCCGATACACTTCAATGGATGTCGATCGGAAGCGGCGGCTTTTCGAGTATCTGACCCAACTATAAATTCAGCTAAAGGAGTATCTGTTAAAGATGGTGCTACAGCATTCACACGTATCTTAGCTGGAGCCAGCTCTGCGGCTAAAGCCACAGTCAGTCCCTCCACTGCACCTTTTGACAATGAGATCGATCCATGCATAGCCAGTCCAGTCTGAGCTGCCACTGAGGAGAATAATACCACTGAGGCTCTACCAGATTTCTTAAGTGAAGGCAGAGCTTTCTGAATAACACCTACAGCACCGAATACATTCACATCCATGTCCTTTTTCATTTCACTAAGAGTGAACCTATGGAATGGCTTGAGATTAATTGTCCCAGGGCAATAGACTACTCCGTCAAGAGAATCGGGTAAGTCCAGCGCACATTCTTCCTCTGCCTGGAAGCTCTGCACACTAGCCACGTTTCCTATTAGTTGCGGTGAGAGTTCATCCACACTACGTAGAGCTAGATGCACTTCATCACCATTAGCCATTAGGCTAGTAGCCAGCGCTTCACCTATTCCGCTATTACCGCCAATGATAAGTATCTTTTTCATAAGGATTTTAATTAGTGAGTGAGCAGTTTTTTACAGCGTCGGTAGATTTTCTGCACAGCTCCCAGCGTTTTCACTGATTTATGCTTATAATTTTCATTCGCCGTCATGATGAGAGCCTGACAGCCACTAGGTGAGTGATGCGTGCCATGGTGGCTTCCAGCATCTGCTCTAAAGAAATCTCCAGCATTGAAGATCACACCATCTGCCTCTAGATCTCCCTCTAATATGTAAGCCATCTCCACTCCATGGTGATCGTGCTCAGGGAAGACTCCCCCTGCCTCTAGATGGATGATAGACACTGCAAAACCATCAGACTTCCTAGCTGACAACTCTAACAACTGAGCTCCTTTGACAGGTAGATTAATCCATTCACGTTGATCACTAGGAATGTGTAAGATATCAGGATCAACTGCTTTTTCATTTGAATTCGACTTTGGAGGAGCATTCTTGATTGTATCCATTAAGCCAGCTTTCACTAGAGGTGAAATACCCCCCTCTAGCTCTGGTGATACAGAAACCGAAATATCAGAACTCAAATCCACCATATTGGCAAAAATTGCTTTTTGTTCATCATCTGCCTGCTCCAGCCATGCTTGATATTGCACATTCTCTTCACTACTGAGTCCCTCAGTTGAGAATTGGATGGCAAGCTCTTCTATTTGTTCTCTATTCATGGCTTTAGTCTAAATTGTAGTTTTCTTTAAGCGCTAAAAGTCCTCTACGGGTTCTCGCCTTGATTGTTCCTAACGGAGTATCTAACTGCTCCGCCACTTCCTTTTGTGTAAGCCCTTGGTAATAAATCAGCTCAATCGCCTCACGTTGATCGTCACTTAGGAGGCTCATCGCCTCAGTGATTGCTTCGTTTTTAAATCCCTTAGCGCCCACGAAATTTTGTTTGGTTACCTCTATCTCTTGTTTGATTTTGGCCTGACCTTCGGTTTTTCTTACTAGACTCCTGTAGCGATCATAAGCTTTATTCTTTGCCACAGTCACCATCCAGCTCACCGGCTTACCTAGATGGGGTTTATACTGATCAGCTTTGTTCCATATAGTAAGAAACACTTCCTGGAGCACATCTTCAGCCTCTGCTCGAACATTAATTACTGAAGAGATCACTGACATAAGCATGCCAGAATAGGTATCGTAGAGACACTCCAGAGACGCTGAATCTTTATTAGCTATACCTTGTAATAAAATGACGACCTCCGAGAGATTGTCATTAACATTTGCTATTTTCTTAGATGGTTCATCTCTCATAGTATAAGACACCCTTGATTGCTTAATCAGAAAGTATTGTCCAATTATAGAAGGTTGAATTAAGGCCGTCATCAATGTTTAAAACGAAAAACATTTTCATTTGGATGCATCCAAATGATATTTTTTTTCGTTACTTGAATACATGAACCACAAAACTACTCCATCTAGTGGCTCTGGGTCTAGTAAGATCATGGCGATTTTACCATGGCTCGGCTGGGTCGGATTCTTACTCTCTATATCAGTATTCACAATAGCTGGATGCAGCACACCTAAGAAAATGAACGAACAAGCTATCACCTATAAAGAACAACTTAGTAAACATCAAATTAAGTCCGCAAAACTTTCTGACAAGCTTGAAAAACAAGCTCTAGATAACTTCACTAATTTCCTCCAAGGCATCGGATCTGAACAATTCATTGAAAAAGAAATAGCCAACACATTCGCTGAAGATAGTTACCTCAATGACACCTTAAAGAGTCTTCACGGCAGAGAGGAGATCAAGAAGCACTTCCTAAAAACAGCTCATACCATGACCTCTTATAAATTAGAGATCGATGATATTGCCCAATCAGGAAACGGATACTATGTGCGCTGGACGATGATTTATGCTGCACCCAAGCTCGCCAGCGGAAAACCGATCGAGAGCATAGGAGTCACCCACGTATTATTCAACAGCAAAGGAAAGGTTCTACTTCATCAAGATTTCTGGGACTCTACATCAGGACTCTTCGAGCACATTTCAGTAATAGGTGGAGGCATACGCTTCGTCAAAAAACGTCTCTAACATTCACCCTGATGAACAAAGCTAAAAACAACACGCTAACCAGGCTCAAAGACATGCTCGGGCATTGGTTTGACTCTGATTACAAGCGTGTGGATACTCCCAAGCTACTTGAAGAGAAGGTGGACTGGGAAAGATGCATCCCATTCATCATTCTCCATGCAGGTTTGTTTTTTCTCATCTGGGTCGGATGGAGTCCTACCGCAGTGATTGCCGCTATCATCTTATACCTTGTTAGAATGTTTGCTATCACTGGATTTTACCATCGTTATTTTTCTCACCGCACCTTCAAGACCAGCCGAGCTATGCAGTTCATCCTAGCTGTCTGGGGGAACACCTCGATGCAGCGTGGCGCACTCTGGTGGGCTGCCAATCACCGCCACCACCACAAGCATTCTGATACTGATGAAGACCTACACTCACCATCAGTCCAAGGCTTCTGGTGGTCACATATTGGTTGGATTACCTGCAAACGAAACTTCCCCACGGACTACGGCCAAATCAAGGACCTAGCAAAGTATCCAGAGCTTGTTTTCTTAAACAGATTCGACCAATTAATCCCCTATCTTTACGGAGTCGTCATGTATGGGATCGGCTATTTTTTAGAAACCATATTCCCCTCACTAAGGGTCACAGCAGGGCAATTCTTCGTCTGGACATTCTTCGTCAGCACAGTCGTTCTTCTTCATGGAACCTTGATGATCAATTCTATGGCGCACGTCTGGGGCAAGCAGAGGTATAAGACTGAAGATGACAGCCGCAACAGCGCTCTTCTAGCTCTCATCACTCTCGGTGAAGGATGGCACAACAATCACCACCGCTACCCACACAGCACAAGGCAGGGATTTAAATGGTGGGAATTTGACATTACCTATTATGGACTCAAGATCATGTCTTGGCTCGGACTCATCAAAGACCTTCGCAAAGTCCCCAAAGAACTACTAGACGATAAAATCAAATGATACATGACCCAATAAAGCCTAGAATAGCGATCATTGGTTTAGGCATTTCAGGTCTAGGATGTGCGCATTTTCTTAAAGACCATGCAGAGTTGACCCTCTATGAAGCCAATGACTACATCGGTGGCCACACTAATACAGTTACCGTCAAGGAAGGAGCTAAGGACATCCCCATCGACACAGGATTCATGGTCTACAACGAGGACACTTACCCCCACCTAACCAGGTTATTTAATGAGCTAAATGTAAAAACAAAAAAGACCACGATGTCTTTCAGTGTCAACCACCTACCTGATAAATTAGAATTCAATGGCGGTAAAATGAACGAGATCTTCGGTCAGAGAAAAAACATCTTTAATCTCAAATTCTGGCGCATGCTTTTCAAAATAAAAAGCTTCAATACCGACGCCCTAGAAGACATCGAACACGAAAAACTACACAACCTTACTCTCAGAGAATATGTGGAACACCGTGGTTATGGAGAGAATTTCCTACGCTGGTATCTCGTCCCTATGGCGTCAGCAGTCTGGTCTAGTCCACCGGAGAAGATAGAATCGTTTCCGGCGATCACTTTACTCAGATTTTGGAAAAACCACGGTTTTCTTGCTGTAGAGAAACGTAAGCAATGGAGAACTGTCTGCGGAGGCTCTAAAAACTACGTTCAGAAGCTCATCCAGCCGTTCAAAGAGAAAATTCAAATCAACAACCCAGTCACTTCTGTTAGAAGAACTCCGCAAGGCGTAGAAGTAACATCTAACAATGACATCCAACTTTATGACCAAGTGATTTTATCCACTCATGGGGATGACTCTTATCGCATCATTAGCGACCCGACTGATACTGAGAACGTAATCCTCCCCGCATTCCAGTATCAGTCAAATATCGCCGTCATGCACACAGACACTAGCGTCATGCCAAAGAACAAACCCTGCTGGGCGTCTTGGAACTACAGGATAAGTGAGCATGATAACACTCTGAGGAGCTCTACAGTCTACTGGATGAACTCCCTCCAAGGAGTATCGGAAAACGAAAACTACTTCGTCTCAATCAATCCATACACACCTCCTAAAAACATTCTAAAAACTATTGAATATCGTCACCCTCTATTCGATCTAAAAGCAATTAATGCTCAAAAAGAAATCCCTAAATTACATCAAGAAGGGCTCGAACAAACCAATACATTTTACTGTGGAGCCTGGCAGCGCTACGGCTTCCATGAAGACGGACTACTCTCTGCGGTCATACTCTGTGAGACAATCCTAGGAAGGAAGGTCTGGCAATGAACTCTGCTCTCTATCAGTGTAAAATATTCCACAAAAGACTAAAGCCAGTAGAGAGAAAATTCTCCTACTCAGTCTTCATGATGTCACTAGATCTCGATGAACTAGACTCGCTCTCTAACAACCATTGGCTATTCAGCAGAAATAGCTGGAACATCTATTCATTTCGAGATTCTGACTACTTCGAGAAATCAGAAACACTCACAGTAAAAGAAAAGCTGCTAGAATATCTCTCCACACAAAATTTCGATTTATTAAAGATCCATCGAATTACCCTACAAACATTCCCTCGCATTTTTGGTTATCAGTTTAATCCAGTCTCCTTTTACTACATAGAGAATGCTACCGGTGAGACGATAGCCACAGTCGCAGAAGTAGGTAACACCTTCCTTGAGAAGAAAATTTATCTCATCGATGAAACTGACAAGAGAGGTTGGTTCAGGCGCAAGACTCCCAAGGATTTCTATGTATCACCATTTTCAAAGGTCAACGACATCTTCGATTTCCAGATAGGCCCCAAAGATAAAAAATGGTCAGTGAACATCAACGACCAAGATGAGGAAGGTCTCGTCCTCGTCAGCACTATCCGTGGCAATAAAACCAAGTTTAGCTCAGCCAAACTCTTCTGGTTCATCTTTCGCTACCCATTACTAACATTAAGGGTCATTTTCCTCATTCACTGGCACGCACTAGTAATGTGGACCAGAAAATTCCCCATCTCTAACAAGACGAAGACCGCTAACCAGCAGAGCCAAGTCATCCGACCTCATAAAAGTTTAACAAAAAAATAATCATGCCAACTACCACTTTAGAAGCACCTGCAGTCACTAGCTATGGATGGAGACAAAAAATCATCCGTAAACTCTTCTCAGGAATGACGAAAGGCAAACTCCTTCTCAAATATAGCGATGGCACTGAAGAGCAATATGGTGAAGAAAATCATCCTGTAGAAGCTGAAATCCATCTCGTAGAAGATCTAGAGTTCTTCAAGCAATGCGTGGCATTCGGTAACGTTGGACTAGGAGAATCCTATATCACTGCCGTCTGGAACACTCCTGACATAAAGGCTGTAATTTCATTCTTCATTCGTAACATGAATGCTAAAATGGGAGCTAAGGCATCATCTAATAAGCTCAAGGCTGTCAATAAGCTCAAGTTCGTCAACAAGCTCTTCCACCTAGCTCGTGCTAACACCGTGCGTAACAGTAAGATGAACATCTCTGAGCATTACGATCTAGGTAACGATTTTTACAAATTGTTCCTCGATAAAAGCATGACGTATTCCAGCGGTTTATTTCAAGATGAGAACAGCACGCTAGAGGCATCGCAGTTTGCTAAATATGATGCTCTCTGTAAAAAGATGAAGATCAAGGCTGGTGACGAAGTTCTAGAAATAGGCTGTGGCTGGGGTGGATTTGCCTGCCATGCTGCTGAGAACTATGGCTGTAATGTCACAGGCGTCACCATTTCCGAAGAGCAATACAAGTATGCAGTCCAACGTGTCAAAGACGCAGGGTTCAGCGATAAAGTAGATCTCAGACTGCAGGACTACAGAGAGATCACAGGCAAGTTCGACCACATCGTATCTATCGAAATGTTAGAAGCTGTCGGTGACAAATTTTTACCCGGCTACTTCAAACGCTGCGATGAACTGCTCAAACCCGAAGGTCTACTAGGCATCCAGATCATCACCGTCCCTGATTGCCGATACGATGAGTTAAAGCGTGGAGTTGATTTCATCCAACGTCACATCTTCCCAGGCTCATTGCTCCTCTCACTAGGTCGTATCAACGAAGTGATGAAGAAAACTGGCACACTCACTACTTTCCAGATCAATGACATGGGACCCGACTATGCGAAGACTCTAGCTGAGTGGCATGTGAGGTTTAACGACAAGCTAGACGAAGTAAAAGCACAAGGCTTCGACGAAGCATTTGTCCGCAAGTGGAACTACTATCTCAAGTATTGTGAAGCAGCCTTCGCCACCAGAAACATCAGCGTAGTCCAAGCTATCTATACGAAGCCTAACAATGAAAAGCATTCAGCTCTAAGACCAGTTTAACTGTGGAACAGAAAAAAACAGTTAGTTTACCTAAGCGCTTATGTCGAAAGTTCATCCTGAACCCAGTCAAACAGCAGCTTAAACAAGGAATCTCACTAGAGAAGCTAGCCTTGATGCTAGCGATCACTCCGGTCCTCACGGTCTTCCCTGTTCTGGGTTCTACTACCTTAATATGTTTTTCTGTTGGTTTTTTACTGAAGCTTAATCTCCCCTTCATGTTTCTCTATAAGACAATTTTCTACCCACTCCACCTAGCTCTCATACTAGTATTTATCCGTATTGGTGAGACCATCAATGGAGCCGAGCATATTCCTTTTTCAATTCCTCAGCTACTGATGAAGTTTAAAGACTCCCCTCTACAGTTTGCCAAAGACTTTGGAGTGACTGCCCTCTACGGCATAGAGGCTTGGGCTATCATTACGCCTGGGATTGGAATTATACTCTACTTTGTCGCAAGATACCTACTTAGCCGTTATGCTCCTAAACTTCAAAGCAATCGAAATAGAAAGGTTCTCGAATCATGATTCTTTCCATTTCATTCCTCACTTTATCAGTAATTTTCATGGTCGGCTGGGCAGTTTCGCTGAAAATAAGAAATGCTAGTATCGTCGATGCCATGTGGGCCCTTACTTTACCTCTCCCTGTCGCCTATTATCTGCTAACTACCGAGAGCAGTTTCACAGCTAGAAACCTCATACTCATAGCGATGGCTATACTCTGGGCACTCAGACTCGGAATACATTTAGCCAAGCGTATCTACAAGCATCATCCTACTGAAGACCCACGCTACAAGAGCCTCCGTGAACACTGGGGTGACAATGCCAATCGAAACTTCATCGGTATATTTCTGCTCAATTCATCTCTCGTTTTCTTACTTTCCCTACCGTTCTACGTTGCTAGCCAGAACTCTAACAACACAATAGAGACATTGGAATCAATCGGTATCATTGTTTATCTCATAGGAATTACGGGTGAAATCATTTCCGATAAACAACTCTCTGATTTCCTAAGGAATACCCCACCAGGCAATGTCTGTCAGCAAGGCATCTGGAACTACAGCCGTCACCCAAACTACTTTTTCGAAGCTGTGATATGGATAGGCATATACATCTTCTGCACCGCATCACCTGGAGGCATATATACTATCCATGCACCCATCATCATGATCCTGCTGCTCACTAAAGTCAGTGGTATTCCACCAGCGGAAAAATCTTCTCTGAGATCAAAAGGTGACGCCTACCGAGACTATCAAAAAACAACCAGCGCATTCGTTCCATGGTTCAAGAAACATCATTAAAATAATTTTATGCAAAAGAAAATCAACCACTGGCTAGAGCAAGATCGCATTCCTGATTCACTGATCCGCTATGGCATCCGTAAACGACTAGAGAAAACTCTGGAAAAAGTGCGCCCAGAACACTGTGAAGATAGACAGAAAGCACAGATGAAACACGTCAATGAGCTAAAAAACAGCCCTCTCGCTATCGCTACCGATGAAGCCAACGAACAACACTACGAGCTCCCAACCAAGTTTTTCCAAGGTTGCCTAGGTCCGCATTTAAAATACAGCTCAGGCTACTGGGAAGACGGTGAAAGTAGCGAAGACATCGAAGCCTCAGAAGCTCGTATGCTCAAACTTAGCTGCGAAAGAGCTGAACTAGAAGATGGTCAACGAATTCTAGAGCTAGGCTGCGGCTGGGGATCCCTCACGCTCTGGATGGCCAAGAACTATCCTAATGCTGAGATCACCGCTATTTCTAACTCCAACAGCCAACGAGAATTCATCAACTCACAGCTAAAAGATAGAGGTCTGAATAACGTCACAGTCAAGACAGTCAACATGATCGACTACCGCGGAGAAGGTGAAAGTATTTTCGATAGAGTCGTCTCAGTTGAAATGTTCGAACACATGAAAAACTATCAGCTTCTCCTAGGCCGGATTAGCGATTGGCTAAAGCCAGACGGAAAGCTGTTCGTCCACATATTCACCCACAAAGACATCTCCTATCACTATGAAGTCGAGAACGAAGACGACTGGATGAGCCGCTACTTCTTCACTGGTGGCCAAATGCCTTCAGACGACCTTCTTCTGTATTTCCAAGATCACCTAAGTATTGAGGATCACTGGCAAGTCAACGGCGGCCACTATGAGCGCACCAGTAATGCCTGGCTCGGTCTCATGGATAAGAATAAGAAGGAACTATATCCAATCGTAGAGGAGACCTACGGCAAAGATCAATCTGTCAAATGGTGGGTCTACTGGAGAGTCTTCTACATGGCCTGCGCCGAACTCTGGGGATTCCGCAAGGGCGAAGAATGGTTTGTCTCGCACTACAGATTCTCCAATAAAAAATAACGTTTTTCTACTTTCAGAGCCTAGCCTCAATGCTAGGATCAGCCGCATGCAAGACGACCTTTTTTCTTCATTCAGCGAATCCACTACTCCTGCTCCACAGGAAAATGCAGATGCCCCACGCATGGCGGAACTCTGTAAGCTGTTAGATCATCATTCCCAACTCTACTACCAAGAGGCTGCGCCAGAAATCTCTGATGCAGAGTTCGATGAACTGCTCGATGAACTCAAAAATCTAGAGATCAAACACCCTGAGCTAGTCACACCAGACTCACCGACTCAGCGAGTCGGCGGTGCGCCTCTAGAAGGCTTTAAACAGCGTAAACATCTCGTGCCCATGCTCTCCATCGAGGACATCCATGAGCTGAAAGATGATGCTTTAAACGAAATTAAACTCACTGAGCCAGAAGCAAAACGTTCACATAATCTCATCGCATGGTTTGAGAGATTCCAACGTAGCCTCGGCCACACTGATGTCGCCCTCTCCGTAGAACCAAAGATCGATGGTGTCGCTGTATCAGTAATTTACCGTAACCGAGTGCTAGACTACGCTGTGACACGTGGCGATGGCAGTGAAGGTGATGACATCACCCAAAACATTAAAACCATTCGTAGCATCCCCCTCCGCCTCCCTGACTCAGCACCAGAATTATTCGAAGTTCGTGGTGAGATATTCATGCCCAATGCAGAGTTCGCCAAACTCAATGAGCAACGTGATGAGGCAGGTGAACAAGCCTTCGTGAACCCACGAAACGCCACAGCGGGAACGCTCAAGCAACTCGACTCAAAGCTCGTAGCAGCCAGACCACTCGACTGCATTTTCCACTCCTACGGTCTTGTAGAGAACGCACCTTATAATACTTTAGAAGAATTTCAGCAAACCCTCAAAGAGTATAACTTACCAGCCTCAGCATGGTTTAAAATGCCATCAACCATGGCAGAACTAATGGATGCTATCGAACAGCTAGACAACGACCGACATGGCTTCGCCTACGCAACAGACGGAGCTGTGATCAAGGTCAACGACATCGCTATTCACTCTGATCTAGGAGCAACATCCAAATTCCCAAAATGGGCCTGCGCCTACAAGTTCCGCCCAGAACAGATGGAGACTATACTCCGTGACATCACCATCCAAGTAGGCAGAACTGGCGTCCTCACACCAGTTGCTGAGCTAGATCCAGTCTTCGTCTCTGGAACCACAGTCTCACGTGCTACACTGCACAATGAAGATGAAATCCAGCGCAAGGACATCCGACTAGGCGACACAGTAGTCATCGAAAAAGCAGGCGAAATCATCCCATCAGTCGTCAAAGTCATCAAAGAAAAACGCTCGTCGGACAGCCAGGCCTTTAATCTCTTCGAATACGTAGAAGGTAAATGCCCATCCTGCTCAGCTCCTGTTAGCAGAGAAGAAGGATTTGCAGCCTGGAAATGCACTAACTTCACCTGCCCAGCTCAAGCAGTCACCAAGATCACCCACTTCTCTAGCAGAAAAGCACTAGATCTCGATGGCCTCGGTGAATCAGTCGCTATCAAGCTCGTAGAGTATAAGCTAGTATTGACGCCGCTAGACCTCTTCAAGCTAGACCACGAGACTCTATCCGACCTCCAGCTCGATCCTGCCAAGAAGTCAGACGGCTCAGAATCAAAACACCGACGCTACGGAGAAAAACGTGCTCAAACATTGTTAGACTCTCTACACAAAGTAAAAACTGAGCAACCTCTATCCCGCTGGATCTACGCAATGGGAATTCCTTCTGTAGGTGAATCAGCATCCAGAGAAGCTGCTAGATTACACCAAGATATTCAGCAAATCACCAATTCAGAAGTTCTACGCACCATCGCTAAAGTTGCGCAGCTAGAAGCAGAACAAAAAGAAATCTCTCCACGTAACAAAGCCAACATTCCAAAGACAGAAACAGAAAAAGACATTCGTCAAAATCAATACAACCAGATCAAAGCGGAGATAGCGGAACTAAAATCCAGCATCGCTGAATACCAAGTCAACTCTGAGCTAGGCCAAGTCTCAGCTCAGAACATCATCGATTACTTCCAATCAGAAGCTGGTATTCACACACTCGAAACCCTAACAGAACTCGGCATCGACCCTCAGTCTGATAATTTCGCACCAATACCAGCGGAAGCAGAGCAAATCGACAGCGCTATTGCAGGCAAGACCTTCGTCATCACAGGAACTCTCAGTCAGCCACGCCCAGCATTTAAGAAAATCATCGAAGACCTCGGAGGAAAAGTCAGCGGATCAGTTTCTAAAAACACCTACTACCTACTCTGCGGGGAAAATGGAGGCTCAAAACGTGACAAAGCAGAAAAGCTCAACGTCACAATCTTAGATGAAGCTGAATTCCAATCGCTCATCCAGTAGCCCACCACCATCACTATAGAATAAAAGCCTCACTAGCTCTAACTATACTAGAACCTAGTGGGTAAAAAAATAGAGGAGACCATTGCTGGCCTCCTCTAAAAATGTGTATCACTTTAAAGTGATCAGTGGATTAGAACTGAACTTTAAGAGCTGCTCCTGCGAATAGCTCGTTCTCGTCTGAACCATTTGAACGGCTTGATTGCTCAAGATCGTCAAGCTCAACTGAGTAAGCTACGTATGGTGTGAGTGTTGCATTGCCGAAAGCGATGTCGTGAGAAACTGACACAGTTGCGTGTGAAAGTGCTCCCTCTTCAACGAGGTAACCAACAGTTGCGCCTAGGTCGAGTGCCTTACCAAATACGTTGAGAGACTTAGAAAGTCCGAGCTCTGTGTATCCCTGGTTGTCACCTTCGATGTCCCAGAAGTAAGTGAGGCTTGCGTCTACTCCGTATAGCTCTCTGCTAAGTCCGAAGAATACTTCCTGTGAGTCACCACCGTTACCAGTGAAGCTTGGCTTGTTGCCGTTGAGGAAGTGGTAGAATGTGTATCCTACAGTTGCGTCTGCAAATCCAAGATCCTTAGATGTGCTGAGTGTGAGTCTTAGCTCGTCTTCAGGTGCAGTTGCGTTGTTTGATGATGCACTACCATACCAAGCTGTGAAGTCTAGAGCTAGACCTGTGAGTGGGCATGTGTGAGCAAGACCGAGCTCAGCTGTTACCTGATCGTTACCGAGGTTTACACCGCGGAATACGTGCTGGCTGTTGTATCCAACTGCAAGATCACCGAGGTTTGAAGCTGCTGGTGCTGTTGTGAGTGGAACTGAGAAGTCTCCGGCTACTGCGCTTGAAGCTGCAAATAGACCGCCTACGATTGTTGTTATTACTAATTTCTGCATAGCGAGTAACTTTTTAACCCATGCCTACTATCTGTCAACTACAATTCGGCGACCTTTTTGACACTTTTTTATTTATTTTATACTTACTAAGATTCTCCAAAAACCAACACACACCCAACAATCACCTTATATTTAATAGTTTACAAAACCTAACTATCAATCAATCCGTCTAAATAGACGAAGAAATTTCACAAAAACAAATAGTTAATTTTTATAAAATAATAGCGCTTATTCCAAAGACTCTTAAAGGAATCACGAATTTCCCAACGATAGGATGAGCTGAAATCCTAGGATTTCAGCCCTAAACAGCACCTCTAAATCCCCCCTTTCTCACTATCTAAGCATCACTTTAGTCACTTTAGTCACTTTTTTCAGCCTGGAGAGCCTCCATTATCTTGAGAGCTGCATATGCATCGTTCGCAGCATAGAGTAACTGCCCTGGCTTCAGATCAAGTAAAGCCCAGTTGCTCGTTGTTGTAGATTTAGACTTCTTAAAGCACTGCTTGAGCACAACACCCATAGCACCACGCACTCCTATCTGACCACTGTAGCCCATCTTGCGAAAGGTTTGATCGAGATCAAGAGTATGATTAAGTGTGATTCCCAATCGATTTCTTATCTGTCCATGATCGTTCTTCAAACCAAAGCCCACCTTGAGCACATCCTTGGAGGCTATAAGATCAGCGGATGCTTTCTCACATTCACTGCGATGCAGCAGGAAGATGTAAGCTTTGTCTGTTAGAGAAAATTGCACCACATGAGGTCCAGAGCTCTTCTGCCCCTTATTGAAGACTGGCTTAGCCTCGGTATCGAAGCCACACATCCCTGCTGCAACTATCTCGTCAACAGCTCTCTGACAATCCTCCTTAGTTACAGGAACGTGGATTTGATCTAGAGAAAGACCTTGAAAGGCTGGTAAAAGAGCTGTCTCCGCTTTAGTAGGGCCCATCAGCTTAGGCTTCTTATACTTGCTCGACGCCCTGTTTTCAGAGTGAGACTTAGATGCCTTGGTGCCATGTTTGCGGTCGGGATAGTGTTTGTCTTTACTCATTTTGTTACTTCTAATCGTTATCTTTTGCTGAGAGTCGTGTCGATCTATTAACCCCACAAATAGAAAAAGCGTGATCTTTTTTAAGATCTACCGTTCAATGACTTTCATGAGTCGAAAGAAAAAAAATGCGCAAGGTTCTGAAGAGGAACTACAACTTCCAAATGCATTCGGAGCCCTAGACGCACTGGCTAACTTACCTACTGGCCTAGAAGTCCCCCTAACAGAGATCATGACTACCACTTCCAAGCGAGGTCAGAAAAATACCAATCGGGGACGTGTAGACATCGTTCGACAGACCGCGAAACGTGGAGGTAAAGGCGTTACCGTCGCCAAGAACTTCATCGGGATTGGACTAGCCGAAAAACAGGAACTGGCGAAAAAGATTCAAAAGTCCTGCGGAGTCGGAGGAACAGTCAAAGATGGCTGTATCGAGATCCAAGGCGACAAACGAGACGAAGTGAAGCGTATCCTAACAGAAGCTGGCTTCAAGCCTGTCTTCGCTGGTGGCTAGATAAAAACAAGCACCTAGCCCTCTGTCTTACCCAGACCATGAAGAAACTTACGTAGAACCTGCTCAGGACATTCTGCATAATTACGCTGACCTTCCTTGCGAAAGAACGATCCGAGTTCCGCTTTAGTCACCACAAATCCTGCATTCTTGAAGACCTCCATCATACCTTCTTCACGAAGCTCCAGAGCAATACGAAGCTTCTTTAGAATCTCGTTACTAGAGAGAGTCTGCAGAGGCTTAGGAATAGCAGCGCCTGGACGTGCTCCACGCTTCTCAATAATCAGACCATCGAGGAACTTACAAAGGTCAGTATCTGAAAGCGGCTGATGAAACTCGTCGTCTGGTAGATTGATCCAGCTCCTTACATTGGCCGTGACTATCTTGCTATCAACGTGGCCAATGACCTTCGCCATCTGAGAATTAGTATAATCAAATGCGTAGCGGAGTCGGCGTATTATATCGTTGTTAGTCATAAATTTTGAGCAGTCTAAGATCAATGTCTGTCTGATTCAAGAATAGTTCCCCCGTCCCAGACCACCCCCGTTTAGATGGTATTCTAAAATAAGCAAGGCATTCAAAACGCTAACGATATACTACAACGTTATTCTACCATATTCTAAAAAAGGTAAGCACCCAAAAATCGGATAAAAGCAAGCGATCTTTCACCGTATCGACTGTGAGGATCTCGCTAGCCCAGTTACCACCAGAGACACACACAGGATCTTCTGAGAAATTTAACATTATTGGGCTAGCGAAGACTTAAGCCACCTTGAGTAAAATCGAATTCAATAGGAAAGCACTTTCTACCTTCTTCTAGAAAGAGTAAGCATCCCTATACCGGATAAAAGAAGTAGCCCAGAACTAGGCTCAGGAACTGGTGCAATATCCACCACTCCAAGGGCATTTTGCAGCAATTGCAAATTGTTCACTGTGTTGCCATTTTCGTCTACACCTGATGTAGAAAATTCCCGGTCATACTTTCTCTCAAAATTGGGTAAACCACTAGCTCCAGTATGCATAATGGCGGTTCGGTTATTGGGAGTAGATGTTGGTTGACTAAATTCGAGGTGATCTAACGATAGAGCGTGACCTACTTCGTGAGAAATGACTCCAGCTAAAACATTGGTTGTCCTGTCTAGGCGACCCATATCCCTTGAGCTAAGTATATTAGCAAGGTTATTGCTATAAACTGAACCCACAATAGCTCCGTTCGGAACACTATCTCCATCATTGTATACAACTAGCTCCCCTGTATTGAGGTCACGACCCACACTAGACCCGTGGTATGCACCAATTGATCCGTCAGCCTGTCTGATAGAACTAAATGCAGCAACTCCATTTCCTCCTTCTCCCACTCCTATTTGGATTACATAATATTCACTGTCTCCATTTGACGGAGACAGACCTGCATCTCCTATTACAAAGTCTAAATTGAGACGCTTGCCATTCAAAGCTGCATTCCCAGTAGCGGCTCCAAGATCAAAAATGTAGTCAGCTTTTACTGCCTCTAGAATACTTGAAGTAATGGTAAGTCGATTGGCTGCAGTATCGGTGAATCCATATTGAGTGATGTTAAATGTATTCATTGTATCATAGAATACATTGGTTCTCTCCGTAGTTGCTTGAGTAGGATCATTAAAGTCTAAAACAACGGTAACTGCTTGGTTTGTAGCTGATAGGCTTAGACTAACAATGCTAGCTAGTGTGATTATTTTTTTCATTTATAAATTTAGTTAGTGTTCATTCAGTCCTCAATGAGCATTGAAATATCCATAGTGATGAACTGGATATTTCATTTCAGAGAAATGAGTAACTAGCTAAAATAGATAGGCCAAATCAGCTAGAACTCGGCCTGTGTAGCAGTCGAACTAAAGAGCTTAGCATATAAAGCTATTTAAAATCTGCTCTCATTTAGATAGCAGATTTATCCACATGAGAGAAATGTGGGTTAGCGAAGATCTAACACGCTTTCGGCAAAATCGAATTCAATAGGCAACCACTTAAAGCCTTGTTCGATAAAGCCTTGTTGAATCCATTTGCGAAACAGCTCTATGCGCTCATCAAATGGATCTGCTGCGGGAGTCGCTATTCTGGGGCTCAGCCACTCAAGCTGTGAGCATCTTGAAAAAGCGAAAACCGAGAGATGCCTCGGAATGCTAATCCCTGTTGCGGCACAAAATCCATACAGAGAAAAGAAGATTGGCTGATTGAAACACACAACTGTCGTAGGCTGAGTCGAAGCCAATATCTTCGCCCAGAACGCATTACTGACCGCTAGATTATCTATCGGAAACAGAGGGAAATAGGCAGCTAGCTGAATATCATTGAGATGCTCAGTAGGTATTGCTGAATTCCTATAAGCTCGCTCGTAATCATCAGCGAATGTCTCATTATGCAGAGGCATCAACACCTTGCTATGGCCAAACTCTGCCAAGCGGTTCAGCAAGGATTCCGAAACCTCTCTTCCATTCACAGCCCAGCCTGAGTCCCCCCAAGGAGTCTCAATTTCATATCCCCCCAATCGGTAAATAGGCACATCGATTCCTTTGAGCACCACACTCCACTCCTTTGGCGCCTCCTGCATCAAGATCCCCTTAATATTTTTGGTTGCTACGATTTCGTCAATCTCCTGACGGGACTTTACCGTCGATGTATAGATTTCTATACTAGATCCGTTAGTGACCTCTTCCTTCCAAACATCGATCGCATCCTGTAGACGACTAAGTTGACTTTCGGCCAGTTGCTTCTTCGCAGGAGCTATGATCAACAGAGTCGTTCTATCCTTTTTCAGCTTTCCTCCTGCATAACAAATAGCTCGTCTATGCCGTGGCTTCACCTTAGTTACGTAGTTAGCATCCTCCAGTAGCTTGACCGCACTCATCATCGACCGAATAGCCACCTTATGCTTTTTCGCCAGTGCTGTGACGCCAGGTAAATAGCCATCGGCAAACTTGCCATTCTCTATTTCCTGCATCAGAGCCTGAGCAATGATTTGTGCTATTCTTGGACGCTGTATCGACATTGTTCTAAGCAGATTGACACCAATACAGCCAAATTCAAGAGCAGATCTCCCACCCCAAACCACCCCCATTTAAAACATCATGTCCCCCAGAAATTTTGTTCATTCTGAAAAATTATGTCCATTCTGTATAAATAGTCCTTTATAAAATTTGATCAAGAGGAAGGGATTGCAAATTCCACCGCTTCGAGTTAGTAGTTTTTTCCAGTGACTACTTCAGCTTCCATAAAATCAGTTCCCGCAGCAGCCGTTCGCGAAATTTCACGTCGCAGAACCTTTGCTATCATCTCACACCCAGATGCGGGTAAGACCACTCTCACAGAGAAACTCCTTCTCTATGGAGGCGCCATCGGCCTAGCCGGCAGCGTTACTTCTAAGAAGGAACAACAGTCCACTTCTAGTGACTGGATGGCGATGGAGAAAGAACGTGGAATCTCAGTCTCCTCGACAGTCCTTCAGTTCGAATACAAAGACTGCTGCGTCAATCTCCTTGATACTCCTGGTCACCACGATTTCTCCGAAGACACCTACCGAGTTCTCTCCGCTGTGGATGCCGCCGTCATGGTCATCGATGCTGGTAAAGGAATCGAGCCTCAGACACTGAAACTATTCGATGTTTGTCGTAAACGCGGTGTTCCCATCTTCGTCTTCATTAACAAAATGGACCGCCCTTCACGTCCACCATTGGAATTGATCGATGAGCTAGAAAACGTGCTAAAACTAGCCCCAGCTCCAGTCAACTGGCCACTCGGTGACGGCCCACGCTTCCGTGGTGTCTACGATCGTAAAAAAGGTGAAGTAAACCTCTTTGAAAAAACAGCTCATGGTGCCTTCAAAGCTCCACTCGAAGTCGCAGGCATCGAAGACGACACAGTCCGTGAAGCCCTCGGCGAAGAACTCCACGACACAGTCAGTCAAGAAATCGAAATGCTCGACGGACTCACCGAGCCTCTTAACATTGAGCAAGTTCTCGCTGGCGAACAAATGCCAATCTATTTCGGTAGCGCCATGAACAACTTTGGTGTGCAGAACATGCTAGAGAGTTTCCTCGAAATGGCTCCAGCCCCAACCGGTCGAGTCAACAACGGCGAAATGGTCTCTCCACAATCTAGCAACTTCTCAGGGTTCGTATTCAAGATTCAGGCAAACATGAACCCACGTCACCGTGACAGAGCGGTATTCGTCAGAATCGTTTCCGGAGTATTCGAGCGTGACATGCAGGTCATCGACCAGCGCACTGGCAAAAAAGTCAGACTAGCCAATGCTCAGAAACTATTCGGCAAAGACCGTGAGACTCTCGACACAGCCTATGCAGGCGACATCCTCGCCCTCATCGGAAACTACGATTTCCTCATCGGCGACACTCTAACAAGCGACCCTAAAGTCACCTACAACGAGATGCCAAGATTCACACCAGAGTGTTTCGCCTACATCCTCAACAGCGACACAGCAGGCATCAAACGCTACCGCTCAGGAATGAAGCAGCTCATGAAAGAAGGAGTAGCTCAGGCCTACCACGTTCACGGCAGCGACCAGAGCGTCCCTATGCTAGGTGCAGTCGGACCACTCCAGTTCGAAGTCCTCCAAGCTCGTCTAACAACTGAATACAACGTCGAAACAAGAATCGAAAGCCCACCATGGTCGATCGTTCAGTGGTTCGAAGAAAAAGTCCCTGACAAGCACAGAAGCAAGCTCGAACCACCAGAGGTCAAGCTCCCATCAGGCTGCGTAGTAGCCAGAGACCAAGACGACAACTGGGTCGTCCTACTCTCCGCAAAATTCTACATAGGAATCCTCCAAGACCGCAACGAACACCTAATCTTCAGGGATCACGCTAACGATTAGACAGAGTTCCCCCCAGTCTTCTCACAGCCAGTTCCACATGATGATCAATAGGATAAGTTTCTATTGATCACGTTTGTGGCGTTTTATGATCGATAGAAATGTTTTCTATCGATCAAATCAGTTTATTTTTCACTTTAAACTATGATTTCAAAGGAATAAGCTTGAAAAGGTTAATATATCTTTAATATTTTAATTCTTAGCTATTATAAACCCTTGGAACCTTTAAACCTACTTCTCGATACAAACATCCTTATTCCTTTAGAGGATACAGGTCGGGCATTGCCTTCGGACTTAGCTGAAATTAAAAGACTATGTGCCGAGTTTAGACATCAGCTTTGTATTCATCCAGATCAGAGAGAAGACATCGCTCAAGACCGAGATGAAAGAAGAAAAGCTATAGTCGAGTCAAGAGTAGACCAATACCCAGAGATACCAAACCCTCCTACATTATCTGAAAATGAGATCGAGAACTTCGAGTGGAGAGAGATAAATCGTAATGACAAAGTAGATAATCGCCTTTTAGCAGCTCTGTCCAGAGGAGCTGTAGACTATTTAGTAAGTGAGGATAGAGGTATACACAAGAAAGCCAAGAAAGCTCTATTGTCAGAACGAGTTTTCAGAATCCCACAACTACTACAATTTCTTCGCAGACAGGGAGAAAAGGAGTTACAAGCCCCTGTAGGTATTGAAGATAAGTATATTCATGAGTTTGATGTGAATGACCCATTTTTCGACTCTTTACGACTAGGCTACGAAGGTTTTAACTCTTGGTGGCGTAAATGTTCTAGGGAGCATAGAAAGGTGTGGTGTGTTCATGATGCAGGAAGACCTTTGGCTGTTTGTGTATATAAGGTAGAGGAGTCCAACTCTATTGCAGAAGGTCAGGCTCCACTTGTTGGAGATCATCTAAAAATTTGCACTTTCAAAGTGGGCCCTGAAATTAGAGGCTTAAGAATTGGAGAGAGGCTTCTACATACGGCATTCAGTCACGCAACTCATCACGGGATCCCTTGGGTTTATCTCCATGCAGATGCATCTAAACATAAACAACTTATTGATCTTTGTGAAGATTATGGTTTCGAAAACTATGGTTTTTATGGAGATGACATAGTTTACATCAAGTCGATGGTTCCTCCTTCAGGGCTTCCTAATATTAGTCCCATAGAGTTTGCGACAAAGTATCACCCTCACTTTATTGACAATGACTATGTCAGCAAATTTTTTGTCCCTATCAAGCCTCCTTTTCATGAAAAGCTCTTTCCAGACATCAGTGATTCACACGAAGGAGTATTTCCAGCATTTTTTCAACCAGGCTCAGCTGGGAATACTATCAAGAAGGCTTATATTTGTCGTTCGAACATAAAAAAAATTCATTCTGGAGACCTGCTTCTCTTTTATCGTTCAAAAGACCGTAAATCTATTGAGGTGATAGGAGTTGTAGAGAAAGCTGAACATGTAACAGACATAGTAGCTCTTAATAAGTTAGTTTCCAAAAGAACCGTATACTCAAGTGATGAATTAATAGAACAAATTGAGAAAAAATGCTTAGTCGTGCTGTTCAGAACAATGTGCACTTTTAACGCTATCGAGCTTGAAAAAATACGCTCTTGCGGTATTACACCGTCACAAACGATCTCTGAAATTTCAAACGCTCAATATGCCCAATTAAATGGGGAAAATCATGAATAATCAAAACATCCTAATTTCTATACACCCAAAGCATGTTAAGAATATTCTCAGCGGAGAAAAAATTTTTGAGTATAGAAAAACTGTGCCCAAAGAGAAAATTTCGAGCATTGTCATTTATTCGACGTCACCAACTATGAAAATAGTTGCTGTATCAAAGGTGACAAATATTCATTCATCTACCCCCAATGAAATTTGGAATAAGACTAAAGATAGAAGTGGAATAGAAAAATCATTTTATGATTCGTATTTCACGAATAGAGATACTGCTTATGCAATTGAACTGAGTGAAGTCCAAACGCTTGATAATCAAATCAGTTTGTCAGAGTTGGGAGGATCAATCTTTCCTCCTCAGTCTTTCCAATATATTGACTCAACTCTCTTCGAAAAAATTAAACATTTAGGTAATGTAAAATCATGGACGAGACAGAGGTTATTTTCGTAGGTGGTGTGCATGGGGTTGGTAAATCAACCTACTGCAAAACTTTCTTCACTCCAAAAGGTTATACATGTGTCACAGCCAGCACTCTAATTAAAGAGGCTAGTTCGACGTCAATAAATCAATCTAAAAAAGTGAACGACATTGATAGAAATCAACAAATACTAATTAATGCGATTGAAAATAAACTTAATAAAAACAACGCCTTGGTTATTGATGGACATTTCACCTTAATAAATAAACAGAATGAAGTCACCCTAATCGACAAAGAGGTCTTTTTTCATATGAAGTTAACTCGGATTTTAGTTTTGAAAGCTTCTCCTAAACTGGTCATGGAGCGATTGAATATGCGGGATGGCAGTATCTGGACTCTAGATTTTATTAAGCAATTTCAGATCAAAGAAATTGCTCATGCAGAAAAAATTGCCTCTTACTTAGGTCTTCATTTAGAATTAGTCAATTTGTAGGGTCCACAAGAAATCCAACTCGATGAACAATATGGGTCTGAGTTAGAAATTTAATAGCTAAACCAAACACTCAAAAACCAAACAATAAAGGGGAGCTATAGAAGCTCCCCCTTAAGGTTTTTGGTTTTATTAGATTATTCTATTAGCCTTCTGAGCTATAGGCTTCTTCGCCGTGTTCTGATCTGTCTAGTCCTGCGTGCTCTACGTCTTCGTCTACACGGAGGCCGCGGCAGATTACCTTAGTGATATAGATGGCGATCACTGAGACCACTCCACTCCAGACGATCGTGACGATCACGCTTTTCGCCTGAATCCATAGCTGAGCCATTCCGCCAGATACTGCTACATCACCGACTGTGTATCCATCACGGATGAATAGTCCTGTGAGTAGAGCGCCTACGATACCACCGATACCGTGCACTCCGAATACATCCAAGCTATCATCGTAGCCTAGAGCATTCTTTAGCTTAGTGGCTGCGAAGAAACAAACCACACCTGAGATGGCACCGATGAATAGAGCTCCTACAACATCTGTAGAACCAGCTGCTGGTGTGATGGCCACGAGACCAGCTACTGCACCTGTTGCGATACCTACCGCAGTCACTTTCTTTACGAAAATATATTCTATCACTACCCAAGATACGATAGCGGCAGCGGCAGCGACCTGAGTCACTAGCATCGCTAGACCAGAGTCAAAGTTAGCTCCACCAGCACTTCCAGCATTGAATCCGAACCAACCTACCCAGAGTAACGCTGCACCAATCATGACGAACGGCACATTATGTGGGATCAATGTCGGTCCAGGGAATCCTTTTCTTTTACCCACTACGATACAAGCGACCAGACCAGCAATACCTGCATTGATGTGAACTACGTTTCCACCTGCAAAATCAATCGCTCCCCAGTGATGGAATAAACCGCCACCCCAAGCCATGTGCCACATTGGTAAGTATGAGAAGATTGTCCAGATAGTAGCAAACAACATCACTGCACTAAACTTCATACGTTCTGCCACAGCACCCACCACGATAGCGGGACTGATGATAATAAAGGTCATCTGGAACATCACGAAAATACTCTCTGGGATGGAGCCACCTGACATTGCATCTCCTTGTCCACTAAACTGCGAAGTAATGTGATCTAAAAAGAGTTTATTAGAATCCCAACCAAATAGACCAGCTTCAGTCACAGGATTTCCAGCTGCAATAGCATAACCAAAGCAAACCCAGATCAGAGACATCACACCCGCGAGCGCAAAACACTGCACAAACAAACTAAGGATGTTCTTCCCTCTTACCAAACCACCATAAAACAATGTGAGTCCAGGAAGACACATGAGAAGAACGAGTAGAGACGAAGTCAGCATCCAAGCTGTATCACCAGAATCAATAGCCCCCTGCTCAACTGGCACAGCAGCTTCTTGCCCATACGCACTGTTCGCTCCTACGAAGAAAACCAATAGTGGCAAAATTAAAAACAGCCTAGGTAGTTTATTCAAACTACTCACCCCAGAGGTGAGTAATGAACCGATAGTTGTGTTAGCGAATTTATTCATAGTAATAGATATAGTTATTTCTAGTCTAAGCATGCAGCGTGCCAAGTTTCTGAAAACTATTTAAGAGCAGCCTTCGGGGATGGAGTAGAGAGGTCTTTGACCTTGGAAGCGGGAAGCTCGAAGCGGGAAGCTCGCAAACACGCTGGGGGGTAGGGTCAATACATAGGTAACACCTTCCACCTTCCACCTTCCACCTTCCACCTTCCACCTTCCACCTTCCACCTTCCACCTTCCACCTTCCACCTTCCACCTTCCACCTT
>CAKZNV010000015.1 GCA_937132085.1 uncultured Rubritalea sp.
TGCATTAAAAAAGCGATCATCCAAAATAGGATGACCGCTTAGTAAGATTTTCTCAAACGTGGTTGAGAGAGTTGAGCTGTTGGCTCTGTGTTAGGTTTTAGGGCAGGGTTTGTTTATGGATTTTTTAAAACCACGGAAAGGACGGAATTTACGGAACTATTCTGCGTAGGGTCTGAATTTTAGACTAGAGTATGATTCATTATTTTTTTCTGTGATTATGGTATACACATCTCCTTTTTTAGAGGTGACGTAAAATTTTATGAATATTCTTTTTTTGCTAGGTTTACCTAACTTATAACCACGCTTCTCTGTGAAGCCGAATGCTGAAGCTAAATCTGTTAATGTCTTGTAGGAAGTTTCATCATTTAATTTATCTAACATAATCGAAACTTTTTCCAGTTCATTATTTTTAAAGTTAATGGTGATATCCCATTTTTCATATGTCCATGATGCTGAATTGTCTTTGTTTTCAAGGTATGGTTTTCCTAAATACTTGTAAATTTTCTGTTTAGATTTACCCACCATTTTAGCGAGATCTACTTCTATTTTTTTAACAGGCTCTGCAGCTGCTTTGTCCTGAGCATAGCTGAGGTTAATGAGAAGTGAGATCGTTATTAGTAATAATGCTTTCATAGTTCTGTTAATTTTTTATTTTAATTTGCTGAGATGTTTTTTACATCGGTTGATTCTTTTTAAATAAGGATCAGAGGGTTGGCCAGATTCTATAGCTTGTTCGCAAATGGCAATGCATTCCCAGTAGTTTTTGGTTATTCTCTCGTGATACATAGCAAGTCGATTAAAGCCAGAAACATTGATGATCGAGAACCGCTCTCTATTTTTCTTAGCTACAATTTTTTCAGCTTCTATTACATCATGTGCCAAATCTATTTGTTCTGTGCAATATTCAACCAATCTCTTAAAGTTTTTCTTTTTCCAAGCGTTTTCAATTTGGTCACTAAGTTTAAAGTATTGAGTTATTTTCTTACCTTTGGCTTCATAAAATGGTTTTATGCCTTTGGGTGATTCATTACAAATCTCAATACCAGCCATTTTCTTTTTTCTGAAAAACATGATTACCAGACCTTCCTTGCTATTGCTGCGACTGGGACAATCCATTCAAATTCGTTTATGTCGTGTTCCGATGGTAGGTAGAAATCGTTTTTGGGTATCATTCGCACTCTTGTGGGTTTGCCGTGATCTGTTTGCATTATTTGATAGCGGCGTATCATAACACCTTCATCATGGAGGAATTTTGCTACGACTATGCAGCCTTGTCTCGGTTCCTCCTCAGGCATGATAGCTATATTATCATGATGGCAAATTTCAGGCTCCATAGAATCACCATCAACGATGAGACCTACCATCTTTTTTCTTTTACCTATGTTAGATGGCAAAATCATCGGCTCAAGGTAATCATCTGGCATTTGCTCATAGGCCATCGCTTGACCAGCATGCGCCCATGAGAGCACAGGAACGGAAGATAGAGATACCCCGAAGTTTATTAATTCGGCTTCTTTCTCTTCTTTTGCCTCGATAGCTTTTAGATTCACAGGTTCTTTACTTCCTTCTCCAGTTAATAGCCATGATGACGTCACTCTGAACTTACTAGCTAGATTATGTAGAACATGCTTCCTGGGAATTGATCCTTCGAGCCATTGTTTAGCTGTAGACCATCCAACTTCAGCAAATTTTGATAATTCTGTAGGGGTTTTAATTCCTCTCTCTTTCATTAAATCACGTAACCGTGATAAGAAATTCATGTTTGTGTGATTTTCCTCTTGCATAATTTCACGTTTACGTGGTATTTGTTTCACTGTTGCGAGAAACACTATGAAAACGATGAGCAAGATGAAACCAAAAGGAAAGCGAAAAATTCAGTTCCCTACAATCGGAGCTGACTCAAAAGCTTTAAAAGTCGATAGAATCCATTTGTGGAAAGTTCTAACTGGACGCCGTGTAAGTGCCAGTTTGATGGAACGCTATGAGAAATTAAAAGCAGAACAAAAAGGAGCATCAGTATAATGGCTAGAGTTACAATTACGAAAGAGCGATTAGACGAACTCTTAAAAACTGAAGTGATCTTTCTGAAATACCGGCACTCATTCCACCATATAGAGCTTGTAGAGCGGCTAGGTATGACACCTAAAGAATATGAATTAATCACGCTCGAAATGCGCCGTGAACTCTCCGAACTTAAAATGAAAGGAGCATTCTAATGAGTGCTGAAAAACTAAATGGCTTTGCGAAAAGACTGGGCGAGGCTCTAGAAATTAGAGGTTACAGACCTGCTGATTTAGCAAAAGAATGTGAAGTATATAATTCAACTGTTCATCACTGGGTGAAATTAGGAAGGAAGCCTAAGCCTGCTCAGTTATGTAGAATTGCTAAGTTCTTGAAAGTAAAAATAGATTGGCTGACCTCAGGTGAAGGTGATCGAGATTTTATTAGCGAGACTGGATCTGTAGTAATACTACAAGACCGCATAGCGGCCTCACTAAAACGCATAGAGAGCTTAGAGAATGAGATGGCAGCAGTGCAGCGTGAGTCTGATCGCCGTAATGCTGAGTGGGATCAGTGGAAAGCTGAACAGGAAGGAGTATCAATCTAATGATCTTGTTTGAGAAAAAGAAGGTTTCCAATCTCCAGCCTCACCCGCTGTTAGGAACATCTGGAATGCTCGATGAGCTGTCTAGGAATGAGCTTGTTAAATCTGGTAAGGGTGATGCTGCACAGCGTGCTCTTAGAGAAGCTAAAGTAGATGAGCTAAATCTGAAGCTAGATAGTTTACAAGCGGACATCGCTAAAAATGGGATTATAGAGCCTATTAAGATCTGTCTAGAAAATGGTGAATGGCTCATTGTGGATGGTCGCCACCGCTGGATGGCTGCTAAGGCTCTGAATAGAGAGACAGTGCCGTGTGCGCTAGTAGATCCTAAGAATGCTAGAGAGATCATCCTCTCTGCTATGCTGGGTAAGCATCTAAGTAAAGGTGCTAGAGCTTACTCTGCGGTGCAAGTGCATCCTGAGGTGGCTTTGGAGGCTGCGAAAGGAAAACAAATGGGCACTGAATGCCCATTTAAATCTCAAACTGATTTAGCTCTAAAAATAGGGGTTTCAGAGCGTTTAATGAAGGTAGCATGCGCTCTCTACCGTGTCTTTTATAACCCCGATCATAAGACTCTCAGAATCAAATATGAGAAGAGTGTCTGGACGTGTCAAAACATCGCTAAACTACTGGGTGAAGTGGATGCCAGCGTAAAGCGACACGATGAAACAGGAAGCTACGATCTCCCTAAGGAGACTAAGGAGAAAAAAGAAGATCGTGAGCATCGTCTAGCTAAAGCTGTGGCTCTGAACTTCATTAAGGACAGCTCCACAAAAGCACTAGAGCTGAACAAGGGCTGGCAGCTGTTCGATGAGAGCGATGAGACTGCGGCCGCTGAATACATCAGCGAGAGTATTGGCTTATATCCTAAAGCTTATTTGAAGGCCTTTGTCGCCGCCGCTGAACCATTACTAGAGAAGTAAAACTGGAAGAATTTCCAAACCCATGAACACGAAAAATTTAGAGATGATTGAACAAGCAATAAACATGATGGAGTCAGGCGACTCTATGCGCACAGCTGCTAAGGCTCTAGGTGTATCACCTTCCACTCTTAGTGTGTGGATTAAAAAAGTAAACGCAGCTGATGGCGATATCGATGCAGCATTCGATGATGTGGCTACGGCTGGTGGTAGACCTCAAGCGATAGCATTCACTGAGCGTGAGTTAGCACTGGCTAAGTGGTTTAGACTGGCGAAAGAATCTGTCGATGTGGCTGCTTACTTTTTCGCTCGTGATGAGCGTGTGAGCATAGAGGTGAAAGAAGCCATTAGAGTCTATGAAGATAAAGCTCTGGAAACAGGCAAGCGTATTGGCTGGCCGATGAGTGTTCGCAGAGCGTTTGAAGTCACAGATGAGGAGAAAGCAGCTTTCCGCGGTAAGAAACATTCTCAGCAAGTGGAGATGATCACCCGCCGCGGCATGTTTGAAGTAATGGCAGATGGCAGCGTGCAAGACATCCTCCCAGGCGACACTTGGGAACTGGATGATTACTCTACGAACCAGCCATTCGTTTATGAACATCCTGAGACTGGTGAGAAGATGTTAGGCCGTCAGATACTAGGTGCTAGAGATCTATCTGGTGCATTCTGGTTAGGCTTTGATCACATCGGCAGAGAGCGTGATGCTTACCGATCAGAGGACGTTTTGCGATACATTGAGAGGCTTGTTAGATCCCACGGGATGCCTAAGAGACTACGTTTAGAGCGTGGTATCTGGGAAAGCTCAGGAGTTCACGGCATCGCTATTAATAACGCATCTGGAAACCCTATCGAGGGAACATTCTGGGGAGATCTTAGAGATCTGATGATGATCGAGCACGTTTTTAAATCTAAATCTAAGAGTATCATTGAGGGAGGCTTTAACATGCTTCAGAGATTTCTAGCCCATACAGGGACGGATATTGGACGGACTAGAGGTGAATTTGAGGAGGCTACGAAACGCTATCTCTCTGCTAGAAGTAAGAATGTAGATCCGTCTGAGCTAGGTTTCCTAAGCCAAGAGAAAAGCAGTCAGTTACACAATGAAGCTGGTAGGCTCATCAACTCTAGACCAATGCACCGCGGACATTTAAACGAGCGTGTGTCACCAGATGATCTGGTAGCCCGCTTAGGCTGGCATACAGGACATTTAAGCGAGGCTGATGCTTGGTATTTCCTACCATGTAAGCAAAACAGAATAGTGAGAGCTGGCACAGTGGAGGTGAATCCCGGTGGTGGATGGCCTAACATGCAGTTTCAGATCAACGGCATAGAGGAAGGTCTACACTTAGAAAGCGGCCATCGCATCCTAGTAGCATGTGATCCAGCTAGACCAGATCTAGGAGCTTATATCTGTAACCGTGAGACTGGTGCTAGAAACCGTGAAGGCTATGGAATGGCTGAACATCTAATGACGGCACCGCATCTAGGTCTATCACCTCAGTTTAATGCTAGTGAAGCACTCACTCCACACCTGGTGGCAAGACGCAAAGCGAGTGCGGCTGCAAGGACTACGTTCCGAAGCATTACGACGGCAGCTACCTCTAAGAAATCAAAGGTAGAGAAGACGATGACGGATGGCAAAGGCAAGGCGGTTCACGTGGGGACTATTCCACGTGAGGTGGCATGTGAGGTGAAAGGTCAAAGGTCAAAGGTCAAAGGGGCTGATGAAACGGTCATCAGAGCTGGTGAACATGTGAAGCCAGAGCGCAATGAGAAGCCAGCACAGATGAGCAGATTTAGCGGCCGTGATGC
>CAKZNV010000016.1 GCA_937132085.1 uncultured Rubritalea sp.
TATATCACTAAGGTAATCTGCCGCGGCCTCCGTGTAGACGAAGACGTAGAGCACGCAGGACTAGACAGATCAGAACATGGCGAAGAAGCCTATAGCTCAGAAGGCTAATAGAATAATTTAGATAACTAATAACCTTAAGGGGGAGCTTCTATAGCTCCCCTTTATTGTTTGGGTTTTATGAGTGCAGTGGCTCTCTAACAATCAGTAGTTTGTGTTGTTTTTGTAAGAGGTTTAAATGCGATTAATGTATTTAAAATCATGGTAACTGGTGTTTATTTACGCTATATTCATATTATCCTTGCTATTGTGACTTTGTTTCCATATTCATTGGTGATGGTCACAGAGAATATCATACAAACAGACATTATTACCACGCACGATGCACGAGTCATCCAAAACGTAATTTCCGAAGCATATCAAATAGCAGCTGAAGCATCTTTAGATTCGAGAATGCAAGCTAGCCCGATGCTCAACAGCCGTATAGGCCAGAATATTTATATGAATGTTAATGATTTTCTTAGAGCTTCTAGTAAAAACCGGGAAATAGAGGGAGAGGTTATATGGCAGCCATCTCTAACTGGTGGGTGTGGTCACGTAGAGTATCATTGGAATGGTTACAGCGTAACAATATCACGAGTTAAGGGAGCATTAGACCCTCCCCGTAAATCTAACTACAGGAGTGCAGCGGCTATGATTAACCAAGATGAAATGACAGGTCTTGGGTTTGGTTTTAGAAGTGTATTTACGGATGTAGAGATACCCAAGAGCCATAAATTTAAGGACTTTTGTATCACTCATGGGACGACCTTCTTAAATACAATTAGGCTAGTTTTACCAGGGGTAGATGATAAGGATAACGTGATTTCTTTATGGAGAGGGGAGAATTGGATTGACCAAAGTTTTGGATTACCTCCTATTGTCGCTGAAGAACCAATTAGACCTATTGAGCCTAAATTGAAAGGACACTTAATTGAGGTAGCAAAAAACGAATTTAATGAGTAATATGGATAGCACGATTAATCAATTCATACCCAGTCGACTAATCGAAGCTAGAGAGCTGAAAGGTCTGACTAGGAAAGCTTTGGCTGAATTGCTTGAAATTAGCCCAACAACTTTATCTAATTACGAGATGGGGCGAACCGTTCCAACTGGTAATATAGAAGAATTATCAACTGCATTAGATGTTCCAAGTGGTTTCTTTTATTTGAGAGGAAGAGAAGAACGAGTTTATGGCGCTCCTTTTTTTAGGAATGCTCTATCAGCTAGAACTAAAAAATCTCATACCTCTCTGAAGCAGTTTACTAATATAGCTTATGACCATATTGCATGGATCGGACGAGATATAGAGTTTCCTGTCTTCAACTTACCGCAAAGCGAGAAAGACATTGAAGACCTATCCTTTAACTCTACTTTTATTGAGAAAATGGCTAGCGATACTAGAAAAGCTTTAGGTGTAGGGGATGGTCCTATTTTAAATTTAATAGCGTTACTTGAAAATAATGGAATTGTTGTAATACGAAACCACTCTTTGGATGGACATAAATATGATGGTTTTAATCAAATAATCAATAATCGTCCTCTTATTATTCTTTCTTCTAAAAATAAAACACACACCTACTTCAGAGAAAGATATAGTTTAGCACATGAGCTTGGGCACATAGTTCTTCACTCACATCTTCAAGAAGAGGAGGCCTTAAACGCCACTAAATTGAAGTTAATTGAAAAGCAGGCAAACGCTTTTGCTGGTGCATTTTTATTACCTAGAACGGGATTTATTCGTGATGTCGGCAGAATCACTTTGCAGAATCTAATCCCTGTCAAATCTAGGTGGCGAGTCTCAATTGCCGCTATGGTAATGAGGATGCATACTCTAGATATTATAGATGATGATAGAAAAACTTCTTTGATGAAACAAATAAGCTTTCAAGGCTGGAGAACGAAAGAGCCTTTGGATACTGAATATAAGCCAGAGCAGCCCACTTATTTAGCGAAGGCTTGGGAGATGATAACTACCCACGGTTATAGAAATATTGATGAAATTGAAACTGATCTTAGACATTCTCTAACTTGGTTTGCGTCAACCCTATCCATTTCATTAGATGATCTTCGAGGAGAAATAATCATTCAGTTCAGTAAGCACGTAAATAAATCATAGCGTTTTAAAAGAAGCAAAAGGTATGGTTTCGTGATTTAGAGTTATCTAAAATCTTTATCTTATAGCTATAGAACACAGATTTGATCGATAGAAAATATCTCTATTGATCATAAAACCCCGCAAACGTGATCGATAGGAAATATCTCTATCGATCATAAAACGCCGTAAATGTGATCAATAGAAACTTATCCTATTGATCATTATGTGGAACTGGCTGTGAAAAGACTGGGGGGAACTCGGTCTAATCGTTAGCGTGGTCCCTGAAGATTAGGTGTTCGTTGCGGTCTTGGAGGATTCCTATGTAGAATTTTGCGGAGAGGAGGACGACCCAGTTGTCGTCTTGGTCTCTGGCTACTACGCAGCCTGATGGGAGCTTGACCTCTGGTGGTTCGAGCTT
>CAKZNV010000017.1 GCA_937132085.1 uncultured Rubritalea sp.
GCATCGATAGCGAAGCCGAGAACATCATAGCCGCAGGCTACGTTTGCTACAGTGGCTGGCGCAAATACTTTTACTTCCTTAGGAGTAGGTTTAGGTGACATAAGGGGCGTATTTTGCTAGTAACCAGAGTAAAATCAAGCAGTTTGGGTGGCATATTTTTTACTTTCCTTACTAGAATGGTAGTGTTTTATAACTGGCATGAGTTTAAAAGCAGTAGCTGTGCGCAGCGGGGTGACTAAAATGGTCAACGGATTAGAGAGAACGGATCACTACTTCGATCTTCCGCTGGACTACTCTCAAAATGGTGGCGAGACGATAGAGGTCTTCGCTCGTGAGCTGGCTACTAAGGGGGCGAGTAAGGATTTACCATGGATGATTTTCTTCCAAGGTGGGCCTGGCGGTGAGAGCCCGAGACCAGCGCAGTCTGGTGGCTGGATCGGTGAGGTGCTGAAGACGCATAGACTGCTTCTGCTAGACCAGCGGGGCACAGGGCTGAGCAGTGAAATCATGCCTGAGACGCTGGAGACACGTGGAGATGCACAGGCTCAGTTAGAGTATTTGACGAAATTTAGAGCGGACAGCATCGTCCGTGATGCGGAGTGTATGAGACATGCGCTGATCGGTGATAAGAAATGGAAAGGCATGGGGCAGAGCTACGGTGGATTCTGTTTGCTGACCTATTTATCGTTCTACCCAGAAGGTCTTAGCGGTGTGGTGATTACTGGTGGTGTGGCATGTATTAAGCAGAACATTAAGGACAACTATCGTCTGACTTATAAGAGAGTGTTAGAGAAGAATAAACTCTATTTCCAGCGCTATCCAGAAGACGAACAGAAGGTGAAAGATGTGGTTCGTTACATTCAAGAAAACGAGGTGAAGCTGCCTAGTGGTGAGCGCCTAACAGATCGTAGATTCCAACAGCTGGGTATGTTCTTCGGCGGAAGTGGTGGACTCGAAGCGATGCATAATTTACTAGAAAAGGCCTTCGTGCAGGGAGTGAACGGCAGAGTGCTTAGTGGCAAATTTATAGCAAGTGTGGAGCAGTGTTCTAGCTTTGAGAATAGTCCAATTTTCTGTATTTTACATGAATCAATCTACGCTGAAGGCTATGCTACTCAGTGGGCGGCAGAGCAACTGAGAGAAGAATTCCCAGAGTTTGATGTGAACGCAGAGCGGTTTAATTTCACGGGAGAGATGGTGTCACCTACGATGCTAGACGATCATTATTCACTGAAGCCGCTGAAGGAAGTGGCTGAACTGATTGCTCAGAAATCTGACTGGGGAAGGCTGTATAATTTAGACCAACTAGCTAAGAACGAGGTGCCAGTTTCAGCGATTTCTTACTACGATGACATGTATGTGCCGATCGAGTGGTCAGAGGAGACGGCGCAGCATGTAGGAAACTTCCGTATCTGGGCTACCAATGAATGGGAGCACAACGGCATTGGAGTCGATGGGCCAAGAATTCTCTCAAGATTACTTAGTCAGCTAGATGAAGCCGCTCCATTTGGATTTAGAGGTTAGGTTCTGATTAGGAGTTGCTGCCTACAGGTTGATATATCGGTTTGTATTATTGTCAAAATTGTAGCGATAGGTAAGGTTGGGGTATGAAATTTTTTGCTATTCTATTTCTTGGGTTACAGACAGTGATTTACGCGGCTAGTTCGACTAAGCTGCAGTATCAGATCGTCACGGAGATTTCGGCATCGCCTGATACGGATGAGGTCACTCTACGGCAGATCATTCCTGTCTCTGAGAAGGGGCAGCAGGAGGTGAAAGTGTCTTATAGTAGGCAGCCGAGTCGAGTGTTCGAAGATGCTGGGGTGAACTATGCGGAGTGGGTGATTAGCGAGATAGATAAAGAGACTAAGCTTGTCACTACGATAGATGCTGTGCTCTACAGACAGGGGCTGCAGAGCATTAGGAAATCAAAAGTGAAACTGAGTAAAGAAGACCGTGAGAAATACACGAGTTCAGAGAAATGGATTGAGAGTGATGATGAGTTAATCACCGAGACCTTGGCTAAAATTAGGACGTCAAAATCAGATAAAGCTAGTGCTGAAAAGATTCTCAAGTTTGTCATGAAAACGATGAAGTATGGTGGCTTCAATAGGAATGATCAGGGTGCAGTAGTGTCACTGAATAAGAAACAGGGAGACTGTAATGATTACACGGATCTGTTTATTGCTCTGTGTCGAGCTAAAGGGATTCCATCTCGCACGGTGTCAGGAATAAGCACCAACTGGAACGCAAACGACACACCTAAACACAGCCGAGCTGAAGTGTTTCTTGCTGACTATGGCTGGGTTCCAGTTGATCCGCTATGGTGCGATCTGAAGACGGCAACATTCAAGAAAGTCCCTAGTATTCTAAAGTTCACGACCAAACGTAGTGATGATAAATTAAGCGGTTTTTATTACTGGTCGTTCACTTACACAGGGCAGGAAGCTAAAGTGAAGACTACGATTGAGCTGCTAAAAAATTCGGGATCTAAAAAGCTGCCTAAAATTGCTGAGTATTAAGGCTTACTTTTAAGTGTCTCTCTATTTCTTGCTGGCATAGATGTTACCAGTGAATTTCAGATCTAAGATATTCCCGGATAAATTAAAGCTATCTATGAGAATGGCTCTGGGAATGTGGAGCGTGGTTACTCCGTTTACTTTGGTGAGGGTGCCTGTGATATTAATGGCTTCTGTTTTCTTGATGGTTAGGTTCACATCTCGAAGACCAACGGCCCTGGAGAGGACGAAGCCTGAGCCTGCAACATGTGCTATGCCTCCGACTTTAAATCGGGTAGACTGGAAGTTGACTCTAGAGCTTTTTGACACCAGGGCGCTATGTGGGAAACTGTGGCGGTAAATCCTAAGATTCCTAGCAGGAATGTCCACAGAGATAGCACCGAGGAATGGCCAGCTAAATGGCATGTGCATGGCTGTGCTATTTCTGAGTTTAACATCTAATAAAGTCAGTGTTTGTTGGCCATTTCTAGCGGTGTCTACTTGGAGCTTGATTGTTCCAGATAGACGACAAGTATCATGTGAGGGCTTGGCTCCCATTGGTCCTGTCGGGTTTAGCATGAGGTCGACTTTAGCTTGAGATTGAGCAGGATCGACAGTCATTTGCCAGATTTCTGTTTTTGCTATAGGGCTCTTTAGTTGGGAGGGATTAGTGCTGGCAATTTGAGGGATTAAGTTCGGTTCGGAACTCGCTTTTTGAGGAACATTTCTCTGCCATGAACACGATGCACAGAGTAGGATCGAGAGCATTGTTGTCAGGCTAAATAGGGAGGAGCTTAATGAGGGTTTAGACACAAGTTATTGAGAGGTTTTTGAGAGTGATTTGTTGTTTACTATAAACTCTTAGATGACAGTCACAAGCTGATTATCACGCTTCAATGTCAAACTAGGGACAAGGCAAGGTGGAGGAGCCCTAGTTATTCTGACAGTTTTGGAAATGGCTAAAATCACATAGTGACTGTAATATTTAGTGTGTCGTGATGTGGTTGATTGTGTTTAATGTTCTTATATATAGTTTGTTGTGTGTGTTTTGTGGTCTTGCGGTGGCCGATGTGATCGATTGATTCAGGTTGAGGTGGCTCAGTCTCAGTGCTAGATGACGACATGAAGTATTTATGCCATTTTTTCATTGTAGCTCTATTTTCTAGTTTACCTGCTCTCGCTGGATCAGGAGTCGGCAATGATTTTGCTGGGCGCAGGGTCTTGGTTATCGGTATTGATGGGGTGCGTGCTGATTCTGTTCTGGCAGCGAACACACCTAATCTAGATGCTCTTAAAGCGCAGGGTGTGATCACTTATAATGCATTTGCAGGTGGAGATCTAGGCACAGCGACTCAGCAAGCTACCTCTAGTGGGCCAGGCTGGGCATCCATTACTACTGGTGTTTGGACAGATAAACATGGGGTGACGAATAACTCTTTTAGTGGGCAGAACTTTGCAAGTTATCCGCATTTCTTTAAGCGTATCAGAGAGGGCTATCCGAATGCTCACTTAAGCTCGATCGTGCACTGGGGGCCTATTGATAGCAATATCGTAGCGGACTCTCGCACTGGGACGACGGAATTTCTAAATGTAAGAAAGGTAGAGGGATCTGATCTAGCTGTGGCGAATGAGGCGATAGCATTGATGCAAAATAGTGATCCAGACGCGATGTTTCTTCATTTTGATGATGTGGATCATGCTGGTCATGCCAGTGGGTATTCGACGTCGGTGCCGGCTTATATTTCCTCTATAGAGGGAGTGGATACTAATATAGGATCTGTGTTGACTGCTCTGCAAGCTCGCCCTCAGTATGCTCAAGAAGACTGGCTTATCATCGTGACTACGGATCATGGTGGAATTAACACTGGTCATGGTGGGCAGTCCGCTGATGAGCGCACGATCTTCCTGCTTGTGAGCGGAGGGCAAACACCTAATGATGTAGTCTCTACTGACTCCCCTGGACACGTAGCGACAGCGCCAACAGCGATGAGACACCTAGGAATAGCTGTGGATAGTGCTTGGGGTTGGGCAGAAGGATCATTCGGTCTTCCTTCGCCTACTTTCAAGGCAAGTGTGGGAGGAAAGCATGTGTTTCTGAACTGGACGATCCCTAGCGGTGGTATAGTTGGTCTTACTGGGTATACGATTAGACGTGACGGGGTGGTGATCGCTAATTTACCGATCAGCCAGCATAGCTACACGGATACTCCGAGCTTCCCGGTATCTGGGCAGACTACTTTTGCATATGAAATCCAGTTTAGTGGTAGTGTTGAGACGGCATTGTCGGATAGTGCGACTATTGGAGAGCTAGATCTTGCATCGCAGCTAGAGATGCATCTGAAATTTGAGGATAATGCTCTAGATAGCACAGTGAATAATCATGATGCTACTGCTGTAGGTGGGACATCGTATGTAGCAGGAATTAATGGCAAGGCTGCGACAATAGGTAATGGTAAATATTTCACGATTCCGCAGACTGGTGGGCTTAAGTTTGGAGCCAGCACAGATTTCACCGTGAGTATGTGGGTCAAAGGTGATACGAATTGGAGCGGCGATCCTTCTTTCATCTCTAATAAGGACTGGGATTCTGGTGCGAACGTTGGTTGGATAGTGGCAGGAGCGACTAATGGAGATGACTGGCAGTGGAATATGAGTGATGGTAGTCGTGTGGATTTTGATAACGGAGGTCTCATTTCTGATGGTAAATGGCATCAGATTCTTATTACTCATGATCGAGATGGATCAGCCACGTTTTACCAAGATGGGAAGAACCTAGGCTCGGTGGATATCAGTGTTGTGGGTGATGTTGATACTAGTTTTCCTCTTGCGATAGGTGCTGATGGTGAGCTTGATTTTAATCCTGATCAAGAGCTGTTCGTCGATGATGTGAAGATTTGGCGCAGAGTTCTAACATCGGCAGAAGCTTCTACAAGCTATAGCCTGTCGGCTTATAATAATTGGCAAATAGACAACTTTTCTACAGCTCAGCTAGCGGACTCGGCAGTCATCGCAGATGATGCGGATCCTGATGGCGATGGGAAAAGTAATATGCTGGAATATGCTACCAATACGAATCCTCTGGTAAAGGACTACGGTGCTCTAGTCACTGTTGAGCCTAATGGTAGTAACTCGATTGTTTCTTGGCCTCAGATGAATGGAGGAAACGGAACAAATGGTATTGATTACAAGGCTGGTGGTGTCACCTATACGATAGAGTATTCTCTTGATCTGGTGACTTGGAATGACGGCACTACCTACATAAAGCCGAGAGGTGATGCTGAGTATCTTGCTGAGGGCTGGCATACTGCAAAAGCTGAATTGATGACTCCTTTAAGTAATTCTGATAAGAAAGTATTTTATCGGCTTAAAGTGAGTTTGGAGTAAGTGAAGTTCGATTTAGGTAAGATTTAAATTATGTTCAGACTGAGTGAGTTAGCTGTCCGGGGTGATTATTTTCAAATAAATATAAATTAGTTGTTACTTGTTGTGTAGTAGGTTGTTGAGTGTTGTTTTTGGCTGACTTTCAGAGTATTAAATAGTTTTTGTTGTTAACGTTTTATGTGTTGCTGACGTATGCTAACACGCAATGCCATCATCATTAGAACATCAACGGGAATTTAAAGGGCTGATTACTCAACATCAGGCCTCTTTGCGTGCCTACATCATTTCACTCATGCCAGGTCTACCTGGAGCAGCAGATGTGCTACAGGAAACTAACCTTATACTGTGGGAAAAACGTAGTAAATTTGAAGCAGGAAGTAATTTTATAGCCTGGTCATTTAGTATTGCTCGGTTCGAGGTGCAAAACCATAAAAGGAAAGTTCAGAAGACGGAGTCACATAGAGTTCTAGATGAAGAGCTAGTAGCTGAACTCAGCTCAAGCTGCGTATTTACTCCGCAAGAAAGCGATTCTCGTATCGTTGCTCTAGAACATTGTCTTAGCAAGTTAAGCGCCAAAGAGTATAACCTTATTAAACATCGTTATCACTCAAATGAGACCTTGATGAATTATTCTCAATCGGTAGGTAGGCCAGTAGGCTCACTCCGCGTCACTCTCCACCGCATACGCACCGCTCTCCGTGGGTGTATAGATTCACAACTTAACTCCCTTCCACGAGCGTGAATATTCAAGAGAAAGAAAACCTAGTCCATGACTATCTGGACGGAATCATATCGCAGCAAGAGCTGGAAACACTCCAAGCTCTACTAAAGAATGATGCTGAAGCTAGAGGGGTCTACCGTGAGGCTATATTCCTCCATAGTGCGCTCCAGCAGCACAGTCAGGCAGTGAACTCACTCGCTAACAACATCATTCCTATGGAGCGTGTGGTAAGGCGCCAGAAGAGGAAGATTATAAAGTTTGCAGCGGTGGCAGCGGTGGCTCTACTCATGGTGAGTCTTGGGTTAATGAGTCTTTTCGGATCAGATGTTAATGGCTCTGTGTTGACGATGAGGTCAGCACCGGGAACACAGTTTACCGTTACTCACAAACCTACTGCTGAGAAGCCAGAAGGTAATATTTTACTGAAAGGTTCTAAACTGGTTATTTCTCAGGGAACGGTAGAGCTGACCTTTAAATCTGGTGTGCAATCCATTATTCAAGCTCCAGCTACGGTTACTCTGAAGGATGATGATGTGCTCCATATGCAGGAAGGTTCTGCATGGTTTAATGTCCCTTCAGGTGCGGAAGGATTCAGAGTGTATAGCTCGGATCTGAATGTCATCGATCTCGGCACAGAATTTGGAGTCGTGGTTAAACCGAAAGACTACGATGAAGTGCATTGCCTACAAGGGAAAATCAAAGCCACCGCACTGAGAGCACGTAAAGAATCTGCTGACCTGTTGGCTGGTGAATCAAGACGCACGGACTCTATCGGTCGCCTCATAAAGATCCCTTCTCATTCTAAGCTGTTTCTTTCGGAGTTACCTACGGCACTGCCTCACATCCATTTTTCATTCGATAAAGAAGATCAACTAATCGCAAGTAATACCCTCACCGGTAGTCTAAATGTTAAAGTAGATACTAGACCATCAAGCAGACTGTCTGCTGGCGTATTTGGGTCGGCGCTGTCTCTCAATGGCAGAGAGCATCTGATGACAAACTGGAAAGGCATACTCGGAGATGCGCCTAGAACCGTGGCATTCTGGATGAAAATGCCAGAAACACGAAGCAGAGAAGTGACTACGCTTGTGGCATGGGGGGCTCAGAATGATCATGCTTTAAATAACAAGTTCACGGTTCATTTGGATCACAGTCTTGAGTGTTACCCTATGTTAAACATTAGTTTTGGAGGTTTCTGGTATTACAGTCCTGGCACTGTGCTTGATGATAACCGATGGCACCACTTAGTGGTAGTCTATGAGGGTAAACTGGATGACAAGGGTTTACCGATTACTAGACTTTACCTTGATGGAATAGACACACAGTTAGAGCGATGCGACAGAGAGCCTTTCACACTCACTAATCGAGACCCAATTAGAGTAGCAACGAAGGATCAAACTCCACTCACACTCGGAGCTAACCTTTCAGCCGACCGAGATCGCCTAATCAGGGATAATTACTTTCTAGAAGGCAAAATGGATGAACTTTTCATCATCGAGGGAGCTCTTTCTGAGGATGAGATCCTTCACCTTAAACAAACCAATTTCTTGGAGTAGTATGTTTCTGCTCCTGAATACATAAACAAACACTAAATAAAAAATATGAAATTAAAAACTACAACAATCTTGGCAGTAACAAGCCTTGGAATGGGTATGGCACAGGCGGTAACTGTAGCATGGGATAATGGTGGAGCAGGCACCTCTTGGCAAACTGGTGCAAACTGGGATACTGGAACTCGTCCAGCTACGGATGATGATGTAACAATCGCTACTGGTGATGCAGTCACGCTCAATCCAGCTTTTGGTAATGATCACATGATTATTGACGGTGGTGGCTCAGTGACCGTCAGCAATGGCTCTTCTTTAACTCAATCTAGCGCCTTTGGTGAAGAAGTTTTTATCGATAATGGAACGATGACGTTGAATAATGCGTCGTTCGGATTAGGTTTTAGTGGCTCTCTGACAGTTCTTGCTCAAGCTACTAGCGGTAGTGGGATTTTCAATGCAACTGACAGCTCTATCACTTCAGCTGGTGAAATATGGTTAGGTTCTGCTGACACTGGCGAAACTAATCAAACTGCTCAGTTTAATCTAACGAATTCCAGTATTGATGCCAATGGAGGTGTCGGAATCTGGTTCTGGGATACTGATGCTGCAGGTAACAATCTGTCTTTGAATGTCAACGGGGCAGGTTCCTCTGTTGAAGGCCGTATAGGTAGACGTAATACTGGCGGCCAAGACAACGCAGTGACTTGGGAAACACTTTGGACTGAGGGAATTCTCCAGTTTAATGGTGGTAACACTGGCGCTTTTGCAGATCACTTTACTACTACTGGCACAGCTGGGACAGCTGGCTACACATTAACATCAGTTCCTGAGCCGTCATCAACAGCTCTTCTAGGACTAGGTGGACTTGCTCTTATCTTGCGTCGTCGTAAGTAATTGCTCGATTATTAATTAATTTTTATGGTGGTGGGGAGTAATTCTCATCACCATTTTTGTTTGCTCACTATGTCTGTGTTCAGTTAAATTGAGTTATTTTTTTGTTAACCTTTGAGGAGTTCGTTTGATTAGTATAGAGTAAGCTATTATGGCGACCAAGAATCCATCGACCAGTAACTTTATAAGATTACTGACAGAGCATCAGATTCCGATCAAGGGGCTGATTATCTCGATGGCGCCTGGATGTCAGGATGTGGACGATATTCTTCAAGACATTAACGTTGTTCTGTGGGAGAAGAAAAACACCTACAAAGAGGGGACCAATTACAAGGCATGGGCTTATGCTATTTCTAGGAATAAAGTCATGCAGTATTGGGATCAACAGCGGAAATTGGGGAAAATGAGTCTCTCGAACGAGTTTCTGGAATCGGTCGCTGAGGCTAGAAAGGATGACACTCCTAACCATCTTAAAGATAAGCTCGATACCCTAGGTCGTTGTATGCAATCTCTTAAACCAAAGGAGCAACAGTTGGTTCACGCTCGTTACTCTAAGGCAACAACACTTGAAGCATACGCGTCTCAGATAGGCAGCACTGCAGGCTCTATGAAGGTGAGCTTACATAGGATCAAGAAGAAGCTGAAATCCTGTGTAGAAAAGAATTTACCCCTCAAAATCCATCAAGCATAGCCATGACTATTATTGAACTAGAATCGCTCATTAACGCACTCAATGATAATCAGATCTCTACGGAAGATTTGGCGAGATTAGAGGCTGAGCTGACGAGTAATCCCTCTAGTATGAAGGTCTATTTAGCGATGATGGATATGGAGAATATGTTAAACCATCAGTGTAATCTCAATGATCACATCATCCGACCGGTAGTCTCTGTGGATCGAATGCTGAAGCATCAGCGTATAACGACATGGAAAAGAGTGGCTTTTGCGACTGCTGCATTACTGATGATAGGCATCGTCGCTCTGTCATTACTCAATATCTCGGACAACGATGCTCTGACTTTTAAGTTAGGACCAGAC
>CAKZNV010000018.1 GCA_937132085.1 uncultured Rubritalea sp.
TACTTCGGAAAGCCGGATGCGGGAGAACCGCACGTCCGGTTTGATGAGGGGGGCTAGTCAATAGCCCCTACTCTACCTGCATTTTTATTGGGTTCATTGCGCAGAGGTTAAAACGACTTAATTTGTTGAATAGAACTATGAACGGAAAGATATATCTGTGAAAGCACAAATCTCAAAACTCTTGGGAATCTGAAAACTCAGCGAAGCACAAAACCAAGAAGCTCATGAGTTCAAGGGGATCTTCTGAAGACCAAAAAACTCACGTAGGAAATCAAAAAGCTAACGGAATCAGTCAAGCTGTCGGAAACCTGATGAAATATCTCAGAGGAGTAAAATCACGGTGGAATTCTGAGAGAAACGTCTTACCAGAGAGATTCGCTGAACGACTGCTGAAACCTAAAAATGCGAAGAATCCAGCCAAAGAACCAAGTCCATCTATGAGGTGTATTTTTAGCAGAACGTCCTCAGACCAGATGCCGCTGAGAGCGGGCATCACAACTCAATAAAATATTATGAAACCCAATATCAAAACTAAACTCGCTGAAGTCCGTAGCGGTCGATCTGCGTCGCGTTGTTCGATTTTTAAGACGATGCCACACGCTACAACTTTTTTTACTGCTAGTGTCACGATACTACTTTTTTACATGTTGCTTATACTGACCCTTGAGGATTTAAACAATGTGTTTGCATCCTGCATGTTTTTTTTATCATGGCTTTTATTTGTGCTGGGATTTTCAGTAGGCAGAGTAGACTGATCCCTTTAATCGAACGTCATAGCACAGCCACCACCTAGGGGAGAGCGAACTTTGCTACTGATTTAATGGTTATAATTGTGTGAAAACTTAACTGAAAATGCGCCCTAGGTGGTTGGTCTGCTGCGACTTGTTAGCCCATTTTATTGGTTTCATTGTGTTAGGCTTTTAGCGTGTTTCCGACGTTAGTAAATAGATACATGGGAACTTCAGAAAAGTATTTCTTAATTCTGGAAGTTAATGTTGCTGTGGCTTCTTGATTACTTGATTGTCCTGCGTGATCCATGACAATCAAAGCACATCTAGTGAAAATATCTTCATCCTCATTTGTGCTGTTCATCTTTAAGCCTCCATATTCTGATTCAGCAAGCTTCATGTTCTCTGAAAATTCTTTCTTATAATTTACTTTGAGTTCATCTGACCAATTGGAACAGAGTGCTTCGATCGTCATCTCTGGTAAGTATGCATCCATCAAGTTCATAGCCTTATCACGAATCTCAGGACCGAATTCAGAAAACAGAACTCTGTCAGCACAGTTCACATACATCCATAGGATCTCCTGCATTGCTTTCCTAGTAGTCTTTGAATCTTCATATGGTTCAGCACATTCATGAGCTATTGTGAAAAGATGTTGTGCAAGTTTGACTGTTGCAAGGTCGGGAGAGGTTTGTGCTATGTTGTTGACGGTTGGTTTCGATTGTATGGATTGTGCAGGGTCACTGATTGTTGTAGAAATCCAGTTGACTACAAACGCAATGCCAAATCCCCAAAGAATATAAGAAAAATTCCAAGTGAATATGGTATATAGAATGGTAACCATAAAAATAATTCCTGCAACCATAGCTATCTTAAGAGCTGAATCTCCTATTATGAAATTATGAATGCCTTTAGGAAGAGCTATAAGAACAGCAGGAGTGATTGCTCCAATAGCGGTATACTGCCAAGAGCCAATATATGCACCGTAAAGAACTACTAAAGCTCCTAATAAATGAAGCATTCCTTCAAGGGATTTATCTTCTTTCTTCAAAAGATTAAACGCAATTTGTAGCATACCCATCATTAGGAATATAGTTACGAGTATGTGTATGATTTTCATATTTTTAGGCTAACTTGTTGTTTATCTTACATAAGATAATTAAGTAGAGGATAATGATTTCCTTATTCGTCGTCAAGCGGATAGTTCAGAGCGTTATTTTATCCTTTGGAATATATAGAGGTATTAAAATGATCTTGTGGAAAATATAGAATGTATATATAGTGTCTGATTATGGTTGAGGTGAAATTAGAAGAACAGATGAGGACTGCAATAAAGAGACGAGGTATGTCTTATAGAACAGAGGGTAGTTATGTTTCATGGTATAAGCGTTTTGTGAAATTTCATGGTATGCAGCATCCTGCGGACCTAGGTAGTAAGGGGATAGAGGATTTTCTAAATTATCTGGCTATGGAGAAGAATGTTGCAGCTGGAACTCAGAATCAGGCTTTTAATGCATTGTTGTTTTTGTATCGAGAGGTATTGAAGATGGAGCTTGAGGGGGTGAATTCTACTAGGGCTAAGGCGAAAAAGCAGTTGCCGGTAGTGCTAAGTAGGGATGAGATTCGAGGGTTATTTGAACAAGCTAGAGTGGGTTTACCAAGTTTGATGCTTCGCTTGCTATACGGTTGTGGATTGCGGGTGAGTGAGGGGTTAAGATTACGGGTGAAGGATGTGGATTTTGAGAATGATTGCGTTTGGGTGCGTGATGGTAAGGGGGGCAAGGATAGGTGCTTATCCATGCCTGAGAGTTTAAGAACAGAATTGGAGAGACAGGTGACTAGGGCCAGATTGATTTTTGAGGAAGATGTGGAGAACTATGGGGAGAGTAGAGTGTATGTTGCGGAGGCTCTGGATTTAAAACATGGGGGGACGCTGAGTAGGAGTTGGGAGTGGTTTTGGGTGTTTCCGACGGCTCTACGTGGTGTGGATCCCCGGGATGGTGAGGAGAAACGGCATCACATCCTGGAGGGGGCTGTGAGTAAGTGGCTTAAGAGTGCGTCTAATGGAGCTAAGATAGAGAAGCGTGTGACGGCACATGTGTTGAGACATAGTTTTGCCACGCATTTGCTCCAAGCTGGTGTGGACTTGAGGAGTATTCAGGAGTTATTAGGGCATGAGAGCCTGAAGACTACGGAGGTGTATACGCATGTGCTGAAGGCGATGGAGGGGAAGGTTCGGAGTCCGCTGGATGATTTGTAGAGTCTTTGGCTCAGCTAGCTACGCTAGGGGGAGGTGCCTGAGGTTGATGGGTTTTATGTCGCCCTTTCAGGGCTGGGTGTTAGTTGGGGGACTTATACCTAGGGCGTTGCCCTAGGCTGGCATAGGGCACACCGTTGGTGTTGTGGGAAGGGGTGAGCCTTTGGCTCTGTGTTATGTGTGCTTTGGTTGTTGGTTGATAATGTGAGGTTTTCTTCTGACGCATTCTCGTTAGTTTCTACAGATTAGCTAAAGTTTTGCTATCAGTATTAGTCGAAGTAAGGGCACAAAGATGTTGATTCTAACAAGGAAGTCGCTATTACCTGTTGAGGTAATTTTTTTATACTGACCATTATTATGGTAGAGGCACTACGTAAATTAGCATCAAGGACGATTGTGGGATTGGAAGTTCTTTCCGATGCTGAAATTGTGGCTTTATGTCAAAAGGAATTACCTAGTGATCTGACTGCCTATAGAGAGCTTTTGAGGCGGTATGAGGGATTGGTTTATAATACCTGTATGAAGCTAATAGGCTCTAAACAGGATGCAGAGGAAGTGGCTCAGGATGCTCTGATTCAGGTATTCCACAAGATTCATCTGTTTGAAGGGCGGTCTGAATTTAAGACTTGGCTGTATAAGATAGTGCATAATTACTGCCGCAATCGACTTACTAAGATCATAAGGAAACGTAAGGGCAGCGAGCAGTTTGAAGAATATTCATCGGCTAATGAGCCTGATACTGAGGAGCCAAAAGATCAGGGGCTTGCCAGTGAGCTCGTGCAAGAGACGATGAGCAAGATGAAGGAGAAGGAGAGGGAAATACTAGTGATGAAATTCACCACAGGCATGACGATACCAGAGATATCTGAAGCTATGGGGATAGGGGAGTCGGCAACTAAGATGCGATTTTACCGAGCATTAGATAGTTTTAAGGCTCTCTATGGAGACATAAATAAGGCAAACTCAACTCAGCAGGCATGAATACGGAACAAATCTATCAAATAGAAGAAGCGAAGATTGCGAAATTATTTACGCAAGCGGGTTGGACTGTGCCTGAGCAGGTCAACTACGAACGCATCGATGAGATAAGCGATAAAGCAATTCTTCAGAACATCATGAAGGATTCTACGACATTTGTGTTCATGAGTTTTGGAGCTGCAATGAATGGACTTGTGGGCGCAACGTTTGGTTGCGTTGTAGGGGACCCTTCTATAAACTACCGAGCATAAACCTTTATTTAACAATAATTTAACTAACACGATATGAACTACATAGCCCAAGCATCCACTGCCACACCGCCGTTCCTAGAACAACTTTCTGGAACATTTAAGAAGATGTTCAGTGATATTATCAGCAGCTTACCAAATATCTGTATAGGCTTGGCTATTTTGGTGATCGGTTATGTGATCGCTATTATTATTCGTAAGGTGGTGGTGAAAACTCTGAATGGGATTAAATTTAATGATCTGCTAGATCGAGCAGGATTTGGCGCAGTCTTTACTAAAATAGGGGTTAAGGGTGGAGCTAACGAGCTAGTCGGCAAGCTGATCTTCTGGATCATTATGTTGTTCATCATTAAGAATGCTGCGGATAAGGTGGGTATTGAGGATATTTCTCAGATCATCGATAAGCTGATCGCGTTCTTCCCTAAAGTATTCATTGCTACGATTATCATGTTAGTAGGTTTCATGGTGGCGGATCTGATCAGAAATGCAGTGTTTGTTGCGCTGGATAATCTGGGGCTAGGTTACGCTAAGGCGCTGGCTGGGATTATCTTTGGTTTTGTGTTTGTGATCGTTCTCACAGTGGCGCTAAGCCAGCTAGGAATAGAGACTGAGCTACTAAAGGATTCTGTGAAAATAATCTTACTGAGTCTGGGGCTAGGTCTAGCGATCTGTCTGGGACTGGGCTTAAAGGGGATGGCTAGCCAGATAGTGTCCGGTGTGTATGCACGTGATATCTATAAGGTGGGAACAACGATAGAGCACGAGGGTGAAGAGGCAAAGGTAGCTGGAGTGGGGCCAGTGACGACCAAGCTAATGCGCTCAGATGGCGGCTTTATCATGATTCCTAATGATCAGCTCATAAATAAACCTGTAAAAGGTGTTTCAGCTGAGTAAGAGTTGCCTGTTTTAGTTGGTTCTGTTTGATTGCTAAGGGGTTACTGTGTCTTTTTTTCTGTAGGTTAGTAGGTGTTTGAAGGATGGTTTAGGGGCGTTTTTCAGATTATTTTAATTTATTTACAGAAAAATGTGACTTTTTGTGGAGCAGCGCTGTCTATAGGTCTGAATGAATAAAACAGAGCAACAGGAAAATAGAATAACGCTAGCTGGAACCCCCTCTCCTACCCGCTAGGGTTATTTTCCCCTCCAACCCTCCCAAATTACCCTCCTAATAACCTCCTGAGTAAGAAAGGCCGACTATTTAACGATAGTTGGTCTTTTTATGTATAGTGATGGCTGGTTTCTGCTGCTTATAGTTCAGATAAGACTAGGGTCATGAATAGAAATATTTTCGGCGGTCGACTAGTTCATGTGTGTTTCGTGTTCTACAAATTACTCTGTGTGACAGAAAGGAATCTGGTCATGCGTATTAGATCTGTTAGTTTTCGGAACTCACTACGCAAATTTAGATTATGGAAAATAGATTAATACACACTGAATGCCCTCGCTGCAGCAAGTCCTTTGAATTAGATGCCTCGTTGGTGGGCAAGAAGGGCAAGTGTGATAGCTGTGAGACTAAATTTATCATCGAGGAGAGTGTTGTCATTGACGAAGCAGTCGTGGATACTAGGCCTGTGAGTCCAGCTAAGTCGTCTGGTGGCGCTTCTTGGGTAGCGATTGCTCTGTTATTGGCTACTGGAGCAGGAGCTTATTTTTATCTATCTACGGATACTACAATTAGGGAAGGGGCTGTGGTAAATGGAGAGGTGTCACAAAGTTTAGTCGCAGAGAGTGAGGGGAGTGTGAAGGACGTAACTGCTGAGGGAGGTGCTCCAGTGGTCGATGAGCCGCTGAAGGAGGTCTTTCCTGTCGTAGAGAATTTTGAGAATGTAGATATAAGAGCTTATAGAAAACTGTATCCTGCTGTGTTTGCTGGCTGGACTCCTTCTAGAGCAGATCAAGCCAATGAGGCACGTAATGTCGGAGACTATCTGGGACCATTGGGAGTTAGAGTTCGACCTCATAGCCAGTTTTACCAAGGTCGTGCTGCGTTCGCAGCTATTGTTCCGGAGAGTATTCGCACAGCGGATGGTAAGCTAGGGCTGCCAGCAGCGGAGGTGGTGCAGATAGCTCCGGGTTCACCATCAGAGGGGCATTTGCAGCTTGGTGATCTGATCGTGGGTGTAGAGGGTGAGATGCTCAAGAGTGGTGATGACTATCGTCCTGAGTGGAAATTCATGCACAAGAATAGCAGAATGCTACAACTGATGATGGGTGAAATGATCGATAAGGCTCAAGGTCGAGGTGATATTAAGTTGACTGTGTTACGCTATCCAAAGGAGAAAAAAGAACATTTCTCTAGAGATCTAAAGTTAGCAGGTGGTCGGGTATCCACTGAGAGAATAGCAGTGAATGCTGGCGATGAGATTCGTCTTATTGTTGAGACGAATGGTAGCAGTGATCATGATCATTTCGCGTGGCTTAGCCCTAAGTTGAGAGGTTCTAAAGGTGAGCTTAGCTTGGCTGATGAGGCGAAGATTAAACCTGTTTCAGCTAAGACTGGCTGGGGTAAAGTATCGTATGGTAAAAACTTATCAGGAAATGCACTCAGTGAAGCAGGGATCGGTGTGCATGGGTATTCAGAGTTAGTTTTTGTAGTCCCTGAGGGATATGATAGCTTTGAGACAGCCATGCAGGTGACTCATGGTAGGGCAGATTTGAAAGCACGAGTAGTCGTAGCAAAAGCACAACAGCGTCTACCTGTCGTGAGGAAAGAACTCTGGAGTGGTAAGGCTGGAAATAAGAATGTCGGTGTTCAGGAATTTGATATTGAGCTTCCTAGTGATGGATTAGTGACGCTGGAGTCTGACTCATTCGATGGAAAGCTTGGTGGTGATGGAACTGTTTGGTTAGACGTTGTGGTGGAAGGAGATTATGGGACGAAGTCTCTATTTGAGATGCCATCTGTGGTGCTGAGAGCTGGTTATGGCCGAGCTCGGATCTCTACTGAGGAACCGCTAAAAATTAAAGATATAGAGTATAAACAATCGCTGAACCTGCATGCGCATGGGGTGGCGACTTGGAAGATTCCTAAGGGGACGAAGAAGATCAAAGGTTTATTTGCCGCAATCAGTCACGGCACTGTTCAGCCTAAAGTTTTCTATACTAATTCAGCATTACCACTGACAGGTCTGCATAAGGAAAAGCTAGTTGAGTTGAGATATCCTATTGGTAAGACGGGGAGCTTCAGTGCGACTTATCCTAAAAACTGCCCTAAAACGGATCAGACGGTGAAGCGTCAGACTGAGTGGCTAGCTGTGCAACAACGTGAGAATGGAAGCTGGCCGAGATTAGCTGGCTATACAAAAGATGGCTGGGACACTTCTTGGTGTGCGCTGGCTCTGATGTCTAGTGGTGATTCTAAATACGATTCTCAGGTGCGTAAAGCAGCGTATTATATAGCTTACGATAGTCTGCCGAGTGATTGGATTGCGGAGCGTGCGATGCGCTTGATTTTTCTGGGTGAGTATTATCTAAGAACTAAGGATTCTAAGATAGTGGCAGGAATCCAGATGGCATACCAGCAGGTGATTGCGTGCTGTAAAACTGACTATATGTCTGGCCATAAAGTAAATGGATTTGGCTACGGGATCGCTGGTCAGCATTATGGAACTGGGCATTTAGCGCTAGCGTTGGCAGTGGCTAAGCAGACACCGATTGCTTTTGATCGTGAACTTGTCGGCGGTGTGATTCGTCATGCTGGTGAGGTGTGTATGAATGGAACGTATGCTTATGGCAGAGGGAGAAAAATGGCTCGAAGCGACAAGAGGGACTACTCTGGAGGTAATGCAATGTCTGGCCCAGGATTATTAGGTGTGCAGATAGGTGGAGGACACAAGAGCGCTGTTAGGGAATCTGTGGAGAGAATGGAAGCATCGATCGGTGATGGTGATAACTCTCATGCATCGAGTTCGTTGGCATTTATTTTCTCATCGCTCGCTCTCTCAACTGCGGACGAAGATGTTTTCTTAAAGCATATGCAGAATTTCAAATACAAGATGACAATCGATGATAACTGGGACGGTGGATTTCATAAATCGCATTTCCCGTTAGATTTCCAAGGTGGTGAGAATGTGACTGCAAATAATATTCGTAGTGCAGGAAGTATTTTGGTTCTTAATTCGTTGAAGCGAAACCTATCTATTACTGGTAAGAAAGAGCTCTGGAGTAAAGATAGTATCGAGACTGTGGCAGTGAGTGAGTGGGGTGGACAGGTGCATTCTTATTATCTCAGAAACTGGTGTATCGTGAATGAGATGCTCGGTAGCCAGGCTCCCAGTGAACTGAAAGCGGGGATCAAGATGATGCATGAGTTGCCTAGGACGCTGGAGCTGGTGCCAGAGACGCGTAAGTTGGTGAATAAATATGCGCCGACCATGATCGATGAAATCTTGTCGAATAAGTCATTGAGTGGGACTAAGCGAGCATACGCGATTGAGCTTCTCGTAGGGCTGGATTTCAAAATCTATACGAGTCAGAAAGAGGGTAAGCAACAAGTTGATCTAGCTGTTCATTTACCATTGCAGCAGTTGAATTGGTTGGATGGCAAAAAAGAGGAGATGTATGAAAAGTCATTGTTTCCGCTGGAAGCTAAAGTGGAAGTCGCTGCTTTTAATCTGAGTGAAATGATTGAGTTTAATGTGGATTCATTAAAGGGAGTTAACCATAAAGAAGGGGTTCGTAAGTTTAAGGCTACGAAGCCACTGAAGGATGCGAATAAAACAGAGTTCCCTGGAGCTGCTAGGATTACATTTAAGTTAGGAGGTAAAGAGGTGACTTATAAGAGACCTATGAAGTTTAACTCTGAGCTGAGCTTCTCGAATGATAGTAATTTGCGACTAATAAGTCTGAAGCTCAAGATGGCTCCAAGGGCTATTTTCCAGAGTCAACCGTTGGTGATTTCGGGTATTGCTTTTGACTGCATGTTTCCGAAAGAACGCATGCTTGAGGTGGTGGCAGCCGAAGATGGCGCTGCTATAAACGTGCACGAAGGTGATGATGTGACAGCGTTGATTTCGAGTGACAGCTTCATCTGTGGATGGGTGTATGAGCTGAAGTTTGACAAGCTTAGCCAGGTGAAAATTATCAAGGCTAAGGGGCATGAGGTCACTGAAGGAAGTATAGAAGGTGATATCGAGGCGCTATATGATTTCAAGTCGGAGACGAGTGTGAAATTTAAGGGGGCAATGATCTATGACTTTGGTGCTGATGTGGAGCTGAATGGACTGGACGCAGCTACTGGAAGTCATTTGAATCTTAAAGTGTGGTATCAAAAAGATGGAGAATGGGTTCCAGTTGTTTGGGATTCATACTCACCACATACTAACTATGGGCCTACTTTCCCAGCGACTAAGGCGAGGCTATGGAAGGTGCAGACCTACGGGAATAGAAGTGTAGCATTTAAAACGCTTAGGTTTTATTTCAACTCTAACATGTTAAAGAAACATGCTAAGTTTCCTCAGATGAGCGACTCTAAGTTTGCTCCTGAGGCAAGATAGTTTTAATAAAAAGATGATGAGTTCTCAATGTTACATCTTATGTCTTATTTTTGCTTTAGTGAGTGTTTCTTGCGAAAAGAGAAGCGCTATAGCGATTGAGGAAGATGTGCCTGTAGAGCTTGCTAGTGAGCGTTTAAAGAAGGAGTTTCCGCTGTATCCAGTCATCGAGGCTAAGTTGTGGCTGACGCTGTTAGAGGCTGAAGGTGAAGGTTCAGGCTCGAAGGTTCAAAAGCTTGTTAGTGAGCTAAAGAGTAGGCATCCGTTTTTCAATAATGATGAAAGTATGAGCTTAGGTGGGATCACTTTTAGGAAAGATAGTGGTGAAATAGTGATTCCAGCAGTGGTGAATTATCCACGAGAAGGTGATGAGAGGCATCCTAGTGAACTGGAGTTGATCTTATGTAATAACGAGGGAAGAACTCATGAGACTCTATTTACTTGTGATGTTAGACCACTGCATCTGGAGCTGCTAATGCATCTTGCTGGCTATAAAAAATCAGGAGCTAAGAGTGCCTTTAAGGTGAGTGTCTCGATCCCGAATCATGAGCCGATACCAGTTGAGGAATTAATACAGCTAAGGCATAACGGAGAGTCGGTAGAGCCGTTGACTTGGGTATTTAGCGGAAGTGAGTTTGGTGATTTCTATCAGCCAGACCAAACGGGAGATTTATTAATTTGCTGGCAAGTCCACGACTCAGTGATGAGCGTGGACGATGAAAAAATAGCTCTGGGTGTGAGAAAGCTGATCGCTAACAAGCACCCAAAGCTAAGTGAAAATTTACCCGTCAAACTGATCCTAACTCCTGTGACAGGAGCGGATCAGTAAGTGATGTTTCTATCCTGTGGTTCTTAGGCCAGAGGATATGGCGTTGATGGAGAGTAGGATTTTCGGGAAGAGTTCTTCCGCTTCTTGCTCTTTTCCATCTGCCTTGAGTGCTCGCCACTCTTTGATGAGGTCAACTTGCTGGAGGTGGAGGACTTTGAGTGGTTCTTCACGGATGTCTAGAGTCTTACTCATACGTGGACGGCGCTGATCGAAGCCGCCGTTGAAGACGTCTGCGAGGAGATCCTTAGTGAGGTCAAACTCAGCGAGTATGATTCCCATCATACGTTCTTTTAGCTCATCGTCTGTGCAGAGATCAGCATAGGTGGACATGAGTTCACGGTTAGCGCTGGCTAGGTTAGTCTCCACGTTAGTGAGAGCATACTGGAGGAAGACTGAGTCTTTTAGTCCGTCCTTGAGAGCTTGGTAGTCAGCTGGGCTGTTCTGTTTGATAGAATTTAGAGCTGAGCCTACGCCGAACCATCCTGTGAGATAGAAGCGTGCCTGAGTCCATGAGAATACCCAAGGAATAGCTCTGAGGTCATCGAGCGAGAAGTCTTTCTTACCAGTTCTACGTGATGGACGTGAGCCAATGCGTGAATTTTCTAGAGCATCAATGATAGTCGCTTCACGGTAGAATGGGATGAAACCTTCGGTTTTTAGAAGTGCTTGGTAGGCTGATTCGGATTGAGCTGAGAGCGTAGGCATGAACTGAATACATGGGTCATTCGGTGCTGGTGCGTGCTTGTGCTTCGCTGCTGTTGAGGCTGCGCAGGCGATGAGCAGCTCGATGTTATAGGTAGCATTCGAGAGGTTTGCGTATTTTTGGGCAATTGTTTCACCCTGCTCAGTCATACGGAAATGTCCGCTCATAGAACCGTGTGGGAGAGCCTTCATGAACCACTCTGTAGGGCCTGCTCCACGTGAGATAGTGCCGCCTCTGCCATGGAAGTAACGTAGACGGATGCCACGTTCCGCAGCAGTTTCTACCATTGCCTTTTCAGCACGGTAGAGTGACCACTGTGCAGAGAGAATTCCGCAGTCTTTGTTAGAGTCTGAGTAGCCTAGCATGACTTGCTGGACTGGGCTTTCATCATCAAATCTTAGTTTATAACTACGCTGAGTGAGATCGTGATCGAGGAATCCAGCGAGGAGATCTTGTGATGAATCTAGATCATCCTTTGTCTCATAGAGTGGGACGACTTCTATCGGTGATGCGAGGCCATCTTCTGTGTTGATGAGGATACCAGCTTCTCTCTGTAGGAGGTAAACGACGAGGAGGTCAGAAACGGAGCGTGTCATGGAGACGATGAATGCGCCGATGCCGCCTGTGCCGTAGTTATGAATCTGATCTGCAATAACGCGGTAAGTATCCAGAACTGAGTCTGCTTCTTCGCCTGCGCTAGTGGTGTCGTGTAGGAATGGTCTAGCTGAGAGGAGTTCTTCGTTGAGGAATTCACAGCGTTTCTCTTCTGACCAAGTGGCGAAATTCTCACCATCAGTAATGCCTGCGGCTACGAGTAGCTGTGATACTGCCTTGTCATGATACTCAGAGTTTTGGCGGATATCGATGGTCGCTAAGTGGAAGCCGAAGATTGAGAGCTTGTGTCTGAGAGGAGTGATGAAGAGTTTGATAAGCTGGAGACAACCAGTTGAGAGGAGAGTTTTCTCTAACAATGCGAGGTCTGCATCGAGTTCTTCTGGGCGTTCGTAGCCGCCATTTCCTTTGCTAGTGTCGTAGAGCAGTCCACGGATGAGGTAGACGAACTGGCGCCATGGTTCTTCACGGTTCTGGTAGAGGATGTCCGCTGCGTAGGATGGCTTGGAGAGTTGGTTAGAGATCTCTTTGATGCGGTTAGTGAGTGCTTCAGGGATTTCTTGGAATTGCTTAGAAATAGTAAGGTGGAAGGCTAGATCCTTGAGTTCCTTTCGCATGAGGACGATGGCATGTGAGCGAAGGTCAGCGAGGGTGTTAAAGGTGACTTCTGGAGTTACGAGTGGGTGTCCGTCACGGTCGCCACCGATCCAGGTGCCGAATGTGACACGAGGTTGTTTGCCTGAGTTGCGGAGCTTGTCTACTGAGAATCCAGCATCTCTCCAGGCTTCAGTGAAGTGAGTATCTAGGCGATTAAGCACAGATGGATACATTTCACGTAGGTAATAAAGTGCGTTACGTAGTTCCTGCTTGAGGTCTGGACGCGTCATGTGGATTTCTCCAGTGCGCCAGAGTGTTTCCATCGCTACAGAAATGTTCGCTTTGATGCGGCGGCGTTCGCGGTCGGTGTATTTAGGGTGCTCGTTGCGAGCGAGCTCTTCGTAAATAGCACGGTGGCGCTCGCGAACTGTGGCACGCTTGGCTTCAGTAGGGTGTGCAGTGAGAACTGGCTCTACATGGACGTCTTTCAGGACATCGAGAATCTGGTCTTCATCGAGTCCTAGATCCTTCATGTCTTTCAAGGTGCGAGCCCAGAGACCACGGATAGATTCAGCTCCGATTTCGTTTTCACGTTCACGGCGAATGGCAGCAGAGACACGCTCTTCTACCATGTTAAGTAGCTGGAAACCTATTGAGTAAAGCTGTTGAGTGCCTTCAGGTGGAGCATTGTCTGGGGTGACATTACGCCATGGTAGGAAAGGGATGAGTTCGTCTTCACCTAGTGATGTCAATGCATCGGATAGAGAGTCGATAAGAAATGTTAAGGTTTCATCGATGAGGGCGAAGCCTTCGAGTCGGAGGTTTTCACGAATTGGATTAATTTCTTTAGTTGTATTGCTCACATGGTGAGTATGTATGAGATCCTTGTGAGGGTGAAGATGTTTTTATGCTGGTGACGCAGTTTTTTGGGTTTGTGAGAAGATATGCGCAATTTTTGGCACAAAAAAACCGCTACTCTTATGAAGGAGTAGCGGTTGGAAAGTTATTTGAGTGAGGTCTTACTTGTTGAAAATTTTGTCCTGTAGTTTGTTCATCGATTCATTGAGCGCTTTCTTTCCCGCGTCTTCTAATTTCTTGCGTTGCTCATCACTGAGAGTAGCTGGATTCAGTGGATCGATTCCGAGAGCTTTGGCTCTTTTCATGATTGCTTCAGATTCGCTTTGAAGTTTCTCGAGTTTTGATTGATCTCCGTCGAGAACTGCTTGCGCTTGTTCTTGAATAAGGGTGGCCATGTCATCGACTACTTTGTCTTTAGAATCTGCGCATGAGCTGAATAGAAATGCTGAAGCGAGAATGAGGAGAGATTTGAAAATTTTTGTTTTCATGTTAATGACGGGTTAAGTGGAAATTATTCTGCCCAGCTGAGAGCTCCTTTACGTAGTGCGTAGATGTAAGCAACTGTGAGGATGCCTACAAATCCGAGCATTGACCAGATAGCCGCTGAGTTCTGCATGACGAGTTCCTTGAACTGGACAGCCCATGGATACATGAAGACGACTTCGATATCAAAAAGAACGAAGAGCATGGCTACGATGTAGAATTTGACTGAGAAACGTGGTGATCCGTCGCCTACAGGAAGCATTCCGCACTCATAGACTGTGTCTTTGTCTCCACCAGTTCTGCCTTTTTTGCCCAGCAGCACGCTGAGTCCAAGAGCTGTGGCTGCAAATCCGATTGCGACGAGAGTCTGAATGACGACTGGAAAGTATTGTTCTAACATGTTGGTAGGTATTGAAAAATGTTGTGGAAATAAGAGTGTTCTTATTGCTCAGAGGTGTGAACGAATAAGCCCGTGCTGCGATGTGCGGCACGGGCTTAGGTTTAAGGTTTGAATCTAGTTTTATCCAGCAAAAAATGCTGATGATAATTATTCAGCTTCGAATGTGCTGTGTGCTTCAGGAAGTCTAGCGAGGCCCTTATATTCTTTGCCTTGCTTTTCTACCATGCCACGAGTGACTAGATTTTGAAGTTTTTCGTATGCTCTGAGTCTAAGCATTTCTTCGCCGCCACTTACTGCGTTGCGCTCTTTGAGTCTATCGAATACGAGTTCGAATAGATCATTGAAACCGAAGAAACTATCGTCGTCTCCTAATACGTGAACGATCTCATCTGTTACGTGATCTGGGACGCGACGGGAGAAACGTGTTCTTTTCGTAGTTGCCATAATAAAGTGATTATAGCAGTGAACAGCCTAAATAGCTATTAGAAAATGATATATCTCTTTAAAATATTAAAAAAATCGAGGGTGTGACAAGTCTTAATTAGCATTTTTTCGCTATATTTAATCAAGAATTTATGAAAATGACTGATTTTGCAATGATTTGACGATTTGAAGATAGAAAATTAGTAAATCGATCTTAATGAAATAGACAGTTTGGGGTGATTGAGAGGTAGATAGAAGGTGGACATGATTAAATAACTGGCTATGGTTTATTGAAATGATTTACAGGGAAATACTTACTTTGCAGACAAGGGGGAAGGGGACGTATGAGATCAGTGACGAAGTATCTAGTGTGGTCGCTAAGAGTGGAGTGGTGGATGGAGTAGTGACAGTATTCAATAGGCATACTAGTAGTAGCTTGGTGCTCATGGAAAACGCGGATCCTAGTGCTAGGCGGGATTTAGAGGAGTATTTTGATCGTTTGGTGCCAGAGGATACGGATTATTTTATCCATACTTATGAGGGTGCTGATGATATGCCTTCGCACATTAGAATGGCTCTAACTAGGAGTAGTGAGACTATTCCTGTGGCTGAAGGTAAAATGATGCTGGGGACTTGGCAGGGCTTATTTGTGTTTGAGCATCGTAGGGCTCCGCATAGGAGAGAGCTAGTAGTGACAGTGATGGGATGATAGCGGTTAATGAAAATTTCTCAGTAGTAGATGAGGGTGATGGCTGGATCTTGCTCAATAAGTCTGCGCCTCTGATAGTGCATCCAGCGAATGATCGTGGTGATGAGGCTACTCTCATAGGCGGTGTGGAGGGTTTGTTGGCTTATGAGATAGCTAATGGAGCTCGGCTTAGTCTTATTAATAGGCTGGATCGAGAGACGAGTGGGCTGGTGATGATGGCTACTAATAAGACTGTGGCTCGTGAAATGAGTAGAGCGATGGCAAGGCGAGAGGTGGCTAAAAGCTATGATGCTATAGTGCGTGGCTGGCCAGAGTGGGATGAGAAGGTGGTGAGGGCGGGGATTTTAAGAAAAGGTGATGTGGAAGAGAGTGCTATCTACGTTAAGCAGATGGTGCACGAGGAAGGGAAGTATTGTGAGACGGCGATGTCTGTGGTGCAAAGATATGAAGTGGGAGGAGTGCGTGTGTCTCTATTAAAGGTGCAACCTAGGACTGGGCGGATGCATCAGATCAGAGTGCATGCGGCTTATACAGGGTATGCACTAGTGGGGGATAAGATTTATGGTGAAGGTGAGGGATGTTATTTGAAATTCATAGAGACCGGGATGGATGCTGAGATAGAGAAAAAGTTGTTATTGCCAAGGCATGCGCTACATGCGAGCGGTTTTGGTATAGAGGTTGGCGGTCGGATGAGGGAATGGCAGATCGATCTCGCTCCAGATCTTGCTGGATTTTTGTCTGGTGGAACTGAGATTGATTGTTTTTGATCTGAAGTATGAAAGAAAGAGGAATGATTAGTAGTAATGTGGCGGTAGATTTAGATGAAGTGGTTAGATTTCTTGATGCTGAGCTTAACGTTGCAGAGATTCCTGACTACACAGGAGCGATGAATGGTTTACAGTTAGCGAACTCAGGTAAAGTGACTAAAGTGGGATCTGCGGTGGATGCATCATTGCCTGTGATCGAGAAGGCCGTCGCCGCTGGTGTGGATCTATTGATTGTGCATCACGGTTTGTTCTGGCAGGGGGCGCAGAAAATAGTTGCGGCCCAATATGATAAGCTAAAAATAGCGATGGATGCAGATATGGCGATTTATAGTTCTCATATTCCATTGGATATTCATAAGCTTTATGGGAATAATGTATTGTTAAGTCGTGCGATCGGTATGAATGAGGCGGAGGCCTATTATGATTGGAAGGGGGTAACGCTAGGTTTAAAACAGAAGTTGGATGTTTCGATTGATGCTTTATTGAAAAGTGTGGAATGTGCTGTGGGAGGTGCTGTCCATGTTTGTAGAGGCAGGAAATCAAGCGATGTGGGAATGGTAGGAGTAATTACCGGAGGAGCTGGTTCAGAGGTGCAGGCTATGGCTGCAGCTGGGATAGATACTTTTATCACTGGGGAGGGACCGCATTGGAGTTTTCCTTTAGCTGAAGAGTTAGGATTAAATGTTATTTATGCTGGGCATTACGCTACGGAGACGTTTGGGGTCAGAGAGATTATGAACCTGTTATCTAATAAGTATTCTGTTAGTAAGCACTATGTAAATCACCCAACAGGGCTCTAAAAAGCTTAAAAAAGATTTACTAAACTAAGCTTAAGTAATAAAAAAATAGTAAATAAAGAGAGAAAAAAGTTGATCAATGTCCGTAAATCTGAGTAAATACCTACATAGACATTAACTATTATGTCCAAATCTAACTTTTTATCCCAATTTAAAGAGCCGATTTGGAAGGTTAAGTTAAGGTTTATTTCGATAATTAAACATAACGTTCACCAATAATACTATGAAAAACACACTAAAATTCGCACTTGTAGGTGCTCTCCTTGCTGTAGCCGCTCCAGTAGCTAGCGCAGCAAATTGCTATGAAGTAGCAAAAAATGCCGCTAAAGAAATTTCAGCTAAGCCTGGTAATGTTCTTTCAATCGTGTCTAAGCAAGTTGCAGCTAACAAAGGTTGTGCATGTGAGATCGTCAAAGCAGCAATCGTTGCAACTGAAGCTGATAAGAAGCAAGTTGCAGCAATCGTAAAGAGCGCTATCAAAGCAGCTCCTAAGAAAGTTTCTCTAATCACTACTTGCGCACTCGCAGTAGCTCCAGACGCACACGCTGAAGTAATGGCTGTAGCATCTAAGTATTCAGCTAACAAAGGTGGGTCATACAGTGCTAAAGGCGCTAAGAATGGTGTTGCCGGCAATGAAGGCACAGCAGTTGAAGAAAACTTCGACCCACTCAGCTTCATTGGTCTAGACCCAACTGGTAACTTCAGCGCTAACCAATTCATCCTACCTGGTGCAAATGGTGGTGGTGGTGGTCAGACTGCTCCAGGAAATACATATTCTCAGCCATAGTCTAACTCTCCTTTAAAAATAAAAATAAAAATTATATGAAGATATTTAAATACACAGCAGGAATCGCTATGCTTTCGGGTGTAGCTAGTGCTCAAGGTTTGTTTGATGTAAACCCGAATGAGATAGAGTCTGAGTCATCACCACTCAGATACACAGCTGGCCTAAACTTTGGTCATGATGATAACATTAATCCTACCTCTGGAGCGGCGGAAGAAGATTCTACATACGTAAGCGGTAACTTAGGGGTAAATCTAGTTGTTAGAGGTCCTCAAACATCTTGGGATGTTAGCGCTGTTGTGGGTGCGACTCATTACCTAGACACTACATCTAGTGATGATACAGTTTATAACGCTCGTATTGCATTCAACCTAAACCACAGAATCAACGAGCGTCTTCGCTACGTTACTCGTAATTTCTTTAATTATGGTCTAGATCTAGGTAGCTTCTACGGACCAATCACAGCTAGACAGCTTGAAGAGTATATCTACTTCTCAACTGATCACGCTGTCGGTTACCGTTGGACGGACAGACTAGCAACATACACAGGTGTTACTTATTCAACACTTGATTATGATGGTTCATCAAACGATGTTGATTCTCTAGGGTTATATAACACTTTCAGATACACTGTATCTCCACAGACTGTTCTTACAGCTACTTACAGATACTCTAACTCTGAGTTCGGAACTGGTTCCGACAGATCAAGCCAGTATGCAACAGTAGGTTTTGAGCAAAAGCTCACTTCTTCATCTTATGTTACTGTAAGCGTAGGTGCTCAGTTTGCATCAGGAACTTCTCCTTTTGGTCAGGTTTCTTATGTTAACAACATCAACAACCAGCTTAAGGCTAGATTATACGCACGTTACTCACAAGAAGACGTGGATACTATCTTCCCAATCGGTGGAGGTCTTTCTGAGAGATATACTGACAAGACTTCTCTCCGTATCGGTGCCGCTCTTGACTATGCTTTATCTCCACAAGTGACACTCACTGTTGGTGGTAATTACACACAGTCTGACTTCGAAGGTGCTCCAACACTTCTTGACGGTGACGTAGACTTGTTCAATGCTTATGCTTCTGTAGCTTATAAGGTTAACGAAGCTTTCTCAGTGAGTGCTTCAGTTAATCACACTACTTCAGATGCATCAAATATCCCTAACAGGGATTATGATCGTAATCGCTACCAGATTGGTGTGAATTACTCATTCTAAAAAACTATCGAAATAATCTGAACGTTTCAGCCTTCACTGTGTCTTACACAGTGAAGGCTTTTTACTTTACGTCGGTCAATTTCAGGCTATAAGTTGCTGCTACAATAAACAATAAATATATGGACTCTAACAATCTCAACGTTAACGAAGCAAACCTGCATGCAGTGGATTACTGGCAAGTGCTAAAGAATAGGTATGGTATGATCATTCTTACCTTCATCTTAGTGATGCTTACTGCTGCCGTGATCACATACGTCATGCCTAAAATGTATGAATCTAGAGTGGTTGTTGAGATGATGCCTATCGAGAATAAGAGTATGAATCTAGGTGCTAGTAATAGTTCATCTCAGATGGGTGGGAATTTCTTCGCTACCCAATTCAGCATTATTAAATCTGAAGAGACTTTGAAAATAGCCAGTGAAGATATTCTTCTTGCAAAAAAGTGGGGAATCCCTGAGAGATCATCAGTTCAAATCTTGAAAAGTATTGTAGATACGCAGCAAGAACGTGGAACTAATTTAGTTCGTATTTCAGTTCGTCACAAAGACCGTGAGGACGTTGAGAAGATCGCTGAAGCAGTGGTCAAAGCCTACGGTAAAAGACGTAAGGCGAATGAGACTAGAAGACTTGAAGATGCTCTCGAGGCATTCAAAAGAAAAGAGCAAGAGCAAGAAGCGAAGGTAGAAGATCACAGAAAGAGACTTTATGAGTTATCAAGGCGCTTAGGTAAGCCATACTATGGTATGAATAACCAGACTGCTCGTAATGATAATATGACTGAATCAACTTTCAAGAAGACTACTGATAGATATGAGACAGCTAAGAAGGACAGAGATGCACTTGAAATCATTGTAGGTTCCCTAAGTGGGCTCGACAATGATGCATTATTAGGTCGATTAATCACATCTGGCAGAGAAGAGGCTTCTTCGATTAGGTCTGACTACACTGCTCTAGATCAAGTTAAAGAGAGTATTAGTGTAATGATTGCAACAGGTTTAGGTGAAGCTCACCCTAGAGTTAAGGCGACTCGTGTCAGAGCAGCAGAGATACAAGCAAGGCTCAATACAGCAGTAATTCGTGTTAGAGATAAGCTTGGTAGTGATCTCATTACAATGAATAAAAGAGTTGAGAAGCTCAAGGCTGATGCTGAAGAGGATGATACAGACCGAACTCTTACAGCCCAGGAAGAAACACAATTTGGTGAAGTGCGTGACGAGTTTGAAAAAGAGATGCGTATTCTTGAGACAATCAAAAACGCAAGTTTACAGGAACGTATCAGTGAAGGACTTCTTTGGGAGCCACTAAGATATCACGAAATGCCAGCGACTCCTGAACAGGGTGCTTATGTTTCACCTAATTGGGTTCTCAATATGGCACTTGGTGCAGTTGCAGGTCTCATCTTTGGTGTGGGTATCGCATTTGCTCTTGAGCTAATGGATACTTCAGTGAAGTCACTTGAAGATGTTGAGAAATATCTACAGGTTCCAGTTCTAGCTGTAGTTCCTAGAGA